>JBFEVY010000307.1:0-4286 GCA_041546665.1 Spongiibacteraceae bacterium
CACCGCCATGGTCGGTTTCATGCCCTCGTAGTCGAATCCGACCACCGCCACGCTACGCGGCGTTGGTCCAGACTCTATACGTTGAGCAGGCGCACCGGTTATAGGCACATCAAGGCCTTTGGAGATTTTGATCATAGGCTGCCAAACACTCTAAGATTACAAATTGAAACTGAAAAATCTGTGCAGACCGCTCGCGAACGCGAACCGTCAAAAATTCTGGCTACCGGTGAAAGTCCTGAACTTGCTCATCACCCATTCAGCCCGGCAAAGTGCGGCAAGTATAAGGATTCCACTGTCAACATTCCACAGCGCGCCCTGCGCGCCGCGGACAAAAAAGCCCCGCTATTCCCCGCCCTGAACGGGCGAGGCGGTCGGGCCCGTAGGCCGCTTACTCTGCGGGATAGATGGCGTACTCAACTCCGGCCATCTGCTCGAGGACGCGGTGAACCTGGCAACTGTAGCCAAATTCGTTGTCGTACCAGCAATACAGAATACAGGTATTGCCGTTTACAATCGTCGCCTCACTATCGAAGACGCAGGCATGGCGAGAACCGACAAAGTCACTGGACACCACTTCCGGTGAGTTTGAGTAATCAATCTGTTTGCGCAGCGGCGAGTGCAATGCAACGCGACGCATGTACTCATTCAGTTCATCGACCGTGGTTTCGGTCTTAAGGTTCAATTTCAAAATGGCCAAAGACACATTTGGCGTAGGAACACGAACCGCATTACCAGTCAGCTTGCCCAACATTGCCGGCAATACCTTACCAACAGCCTTGGCGGCGCCGGTTTCGGAAATTACCATATTCAGCGGCGCGCTGCGTCCGCGGCGATCCCCTTTGTGGTAGTTATCGATCAGGTTCTGGTCATTGGTGTAAGAGTGAACCGTCTCGATGTGACCATTTTCAATGCCGAACTTGTCGTTGATCACTTTCAGCGGCGGCGCGATCGCATTGGTGGTACAGCTCGCGGCAGAAATGATGGTATCGCTGTCGAGAATCTCGTGATTATTAACACCGTGAACGATATTTTTCATATCGCCTTTACCCGGTGCGGTCAGAATAACCTTGGAGATACCGGGGCGTGACAGGTGTACAGAGAGGCCTTCAACGTCGCGCCATTTACCAGTGTTATCAACCAGAATTGCATCGTGGATGCCATAGGCGGTGTAATCGACTTCTTCAGGTGAGTTGGCGTAAATCACCTTGACCTCGTTGCCGTTGGCAACGAAGGATTGACGCTCTTCGTCAACACGGATGGTGCCGTCGAAGGGGCCGTGAACCGAATCGCGACGCAGCAGGCTGGCGCGCTTAACCAGGTCGTTTGGCGCACCGCCCTGACGAACCACTACCGCTTTCAGGCGCAGGTTCTCACCACCACCCGCTTTTTCAATCAGCAAACGTGCCATCAGGCGGCCGATACGACCAAAGCCATACAGCACGACATCGCGTGGGGGTCTGGCGGGCTCTTTACTACCGCCGATCAGGTCGGCAACCTGCTCGCGGACAAATTCTTCAACGGATTTGCCTGCAGGCTTACCGCTTTCTTCATATGCAACAGCAATGCGGCCCGCGTCAATGTGCGCGGTACCCAGGTCCAGCGAGGCCAGCGCCTGAATCACCGGAAAGGTTTCAAACTCAGACAATTCGTTTTGTTCTACCTGGCGAACAAAGCGGTGAGCCTGCATGATATCCAGAACTGAAAGGTTAACCAGGTTCTTACCGTAGATATACGTCTTTACATTGTAGCTACGATAGAGCTTGCCAATGAGGGGAATCATGCCTTCTGCAAGAGCTTCACGCTCTTTCCAGTCGGCGAAGTAATCATCGGGGCGCTCACGTCTTCTTTCAGTCACGTTGGATACCTTTACTGACGGGGTATTTTGGGAGCGCGTATTATCTTTATTACCAGCGCGTAATTCAACCGCCGATTCGTCTAATAGACACTGCATTATGCGACGAACTGACGGTACAATTGCCGTTTTCCGATAAGATTGAACCATTCTCCCGTGATTCTCATCCCGCAAACCTTCAAACTCGCCCCCGGACACAGCCAATATTGGGGGCATTTACCCGACGAAGGCCACGCACTGGTCATCGCTGAACTCGCGGCGCAGCTCGAACGCCCCCTACTGCTGATCACCGTGGATACCGCCAGCGCCTACCGGCTTGAGCAGGCCCTGCATTTTTTTGCTGCAGACCTGCCCGTCAAGCTGCTGCCGGACTGGGAGACCCTGCCCTACGACAATTTCTCCCCCCACGAAGATATTGTTTCCGAACGTCTGCGTACCCTGAGTGAGCTTGCCACCCTGGATCGGGGTGTCGTGGTGGCACCGGTGAACACGCTCATGCAGCGCCTGGCGCCGCCAAGCTATATCCACGGCAACTGTCTGCAACTCGAACGCGGCCAGACCCTGGACATACTGGCCTTCCGCCAAGACCTGGAGAAAAGCGGCTATCACCATGTTTCCACGGTGTACCAGCACGGCGAATACACCCTGCGGGGCTCGGTATTTGACCTCTTCCCGATGGGCAGCGAACACCCTTTCCGGGTCGATCTGTTTGACGATGAGATCGACAGCCTTAAAAGCTTTGACCCGGAAACCCAACGCAGCGTGGATACCGTCGAAAAAATCGACCTCCTCCCGGGCAAAGAATTCCCCCTCGACGAAAACGGCATCACCGGATTTCGCCGCCGCTGGCACGAATTGTTCAACGTCGACCACCGCAAATGCCCGGTCTATCAGGACGTTAGTGACGGCATTGCCCCGCCGGGGATCGAGTACTATCTGCCGTTGTTCTTCGAGCAGACCGGCACCCTGTTTGATTATCTGCCAGACAATTGCGTCTTCATCACCACACCGGGGCTGGAGGGGGCGGCAAACCACTATTGGCGGGACATCCAGAGCCGCTACGAGCAGCGCTGCGGCGACCTGCAACGACCGGTTCTGGAACCCGCCCAATTGTTTCTCCCGGTGCCGGACCTGTTCGCCAAACTGAAAGCCAGCCCCCGCTTCGTGCTGGCGGCCGACCAGATCGATACCGACCAGGCCGTCAATTTTGCGACAAGCCCGCTTCCAGAGCTAGAGGTCGATTCCCAGGCCGAGGATCCCCTCGCCAAACTGAAGGCCTACTTGCCCGGTAAAAAAGTCTTGCTGTGCGCGGAGTCCGCCGGGCGCCGGGAGGCCTTGAACGAGTTACTCAACCGCCATCGCATCAGCGCAAAGAGTATCGATAGCTGGGCGGAATTTGCCAGCGGCAATGCCGACTGCGCCATCACCATTGCCCCCCTAGAGGGCGGCATTGCCTTTGACGCCCCGACGCCGTTTGCAATTGTGACCGAAGCGCAGCTGTTTGGTCAGCGCGTCACCCAGAGCCGCCGCCGGCGCAAGGCTACCAACAGCGGTGACGCGGTTATCCGCAACCTTGCCGAACTCCGCATCGGTTCACCCGTCGTCCACGCCGATCACGGCGTCGGCCGCTATCTGGGCCTGCACGCTATTGAAGTCGACGGCCAGGCCAACGAATTCCTGACCATGGAATACGCCGACGGCGCCAAGCTCTATGTCCCGGTCAGCGCACTGCAGCTGATCAGCCGGTATAGCGGCGCGGATGATGAGCTCGCCCCCCTTCACCGCCTGGGCAGCGACCAATGGAGCAAGAGCAAACGCAAAGCCGCGGAAAAGGTACGGGATGTCGCCGCCGAGCTGCTGGATATCTACGCCCGGCGCGAGGCGCGCCAGGGCCGCGCCTTCGAGATCATTGACGACTACCAGCGCTTTGCCGACGCCTTTCCCTTTGAGGAAACCCCGGACCAGCAGGTGGCAATAGAAGCCGTGCTGGAAGACCTGCGCTCCGCCAAACCCATGGACCGCCTGGTTTGCGGCGACGTCGGCTTTGGTAAAACCGAGGTCGCGGTGCGCGCCGCCTTTGTTGCCGTGCAGAACAGTACCCAGGTGGCGATTCTGGTCCCCACCACCCTGCTCGCCCAGCAGCACTATGAGTCCTTTCGGGATCGCTTTGCCGATTGGCCCGTCAATATCGAAGTGCTGTCGCGGTTTCGCAGCGCCGGCGAGCAAAAGGCGGTCATCGAAGACCTGCAAAACGGCAAGGTCGATATTCTGATCGGCACTCACAAGCTGCTCAGCAGTGATATCCGCTATGCCAATCTCGGTCTGGTTATCATCGACGAGGAGCACCGCTTCGGGGTGCGTCAGAAAGAGGCGCTGAAGAACCTGCGCGCCGAAGTCGACATCCTCACGCTGACCGCCACGCCCATCCCGCGCA
>JBFEVY010000340.1:0-3702 GCA_041546665.1 Spongiibacteraceae bacterium
ACAGGGGTTGTACTAAGCCGAGTTCAACCAGAGTCTTGTCGCTGACGATCAACAGGCGCTTAATTCCCTGACGGGCAATATGGGTACAGAGTTGCAGACTACTCTTTTCCCCGGAAAATACGAAAAAATTTAACGGCGGCATAAATCGCATTAATAGCGACATTACCGAAAGATACAATTTGTGAACACACGAACGAAACAACTTGGACATCTCGCAACTCCCTGGCAGAGAAAAAGGTCATCACTGGCGTACCACCCGTTTCGCCAGATTGCCAAGTAAGTATGTTTCGTCCACAGTCAATTGTTTTGCCCAGACGCGACAAAGCTGGTTAGCTCATGCATTTTTGAACCAGCCAAAATTTTGCCCTCAAAATCACTCTCACAGCCGAGGTCGCTAAAGACAAGGAGCGGCACAGCGGCCCATAGTGACCAGCGCTTTCTGAGCTACAATGCGGTATTCAAACAATAAAAAGTGAATGCGATGAAAGCGATTTTACGCCCGGCGGCCTTATTAACATTGCCCATATTCTGCCACTCACCATCAACTCAGGCGTATACCAAGCCCAAGCTGGAGGAAGTGATTGTTACGGCTCAAAAAAGGGCTGAATCGCTCAGTGATGTTCCAGTGTCTGTGACCGCGTTATCGGCGGATAAACTTGATCAGGCCGGTATCGAAAACCTCTCTGACCTCTCTGAGTACACGCCCAATTTTAAAATGGTCAAGGGTGGCCTGGCCCCCAACGTGTACATGCGTGGTATAGGATCAGGCTCAAACCTCGGCTTTGAAATGTCCGTCGGTATCTTTTCAGATGGTATTCACCTCGGCCGCGCACAACAAACCCGGGCAGCGTTTATGGATGTGCAACGGGTAGAAGTTCTGCGCGGCCCACAATCGATACTGTTTGGTAAAAATGCGATTGCCGGTGCCATTAGCGTAATTTCAGGACGGCCCGGTGACGAGTTCGAAGGGTCGATCTCTGGCATTTATGGTATTGAGCTGGAAAACCGCGAACTGAATACCGTGTTGTCAGGCCCCTTATCAGACACCTTTGGCGCGCGTGTGGCGCTGCGCTACCGCGAGGATGAGGGCTATATTTACAACCCCGAACTGGATCGCGATGACGGAGGCTCCGAGGAGGCGTCCGGTCGCCTGGTTCTGAGTTGGACACCGTCAGATCTAGTGGATACGTCCCTCAAACTGGAAAAGACCCAACTGGAACAAATTGGCAGAACGCTACAAGTCACCCACCCCAGCGCCCTGACCGGGTGTTCAGGAGAAAATACCGAACGGGATTGGGTCCGCCACAGTGACGCCGACGAGCGCGTCAAACTGGATACCTACAACGGAACGCTCAATGTCGATGTCCACACCGACAGGGGCACATTTACGTCGGTGACTGGTTATACCGGCTTTAGCAATGACGAAGTATTCGACCCCGATTCAAGCAGCTTTAACACCTCACTCTTCGATGGTGTTGAGGAGCTGGACCAGTTCAGCCAGGAGCTGCGCTTTACGTCACCGGGCGGAGAATTTATCGACTATATCGGTGGCGTCTTCTATCAGGAAAGCGAGGTGACCTCCGATGTTCAAGCGCCGCTAAATGTCCGCACCGGCGCAATTAACGACACCGGGGTCTGCGCGTTGAATACTCAGGTTCTGGTTACCGCCGACCTGGATCGACAGTTTGCCCTCGACAGCCAGGCCTGGTCAGCGTTTACACAGCTTACGTTCAATTTCAATGAGCGCTGGCGTAGCACCCTGGGGCTACGTTACGTTTACGAGGAAAAGGAAGGCGAGCGTATCTTTAATTTATACGAGCAAGGCACCCAGATTCCGCTCAACCCGGCCTCTGCCCTAATTCTTGACCAGCTTAATGTCGGCGACCACGAACTCCGAGGCACCCGCGACAGCGGGCTATTGCTGCCCCTCGTTAATGTCCAGTGGGACCTCAGCGACAATATTATGAGCTACGTCTCCTACACCCGCGGCGCCAAATCGGGCGGCTACGACGCTCAGGGCAATAATGACAATGACGGCCCCAACGGCGGCGCAACGAATTTCGAATTTGACGACGAACAGGCCGATGCCTGGGAAATCGGCGCAAAAATGCGACTGCTCGATGGTGCAGCGGACCTCAACGTCGCACTGTATCGGGTGGAATACGACGATATGCAGGTCAGCGTATTTGACGGTGTGGCTGGCTTTAGTGTGACCAATGCCGGCCAGGCCCGCACACAGGGCATCGAGCTTGACGGCCGCCTTCTCGCCAACCAATGGCTGATGTTTAGCGGCTCCCTCGCCTTCCTGGATTTTGAATGGCTGAAGTACGAGCAGGGACCGTGTTACCCGGATTCGCCAGAAGAGAATCCCGATACCGGCACCTGCAACTTCAAAGGCAAGGTCAACCAACAGACGCCGAAATGGACGGCAAGCCTGTCGGCCATTGCAACCTTCCCGCTGGGCGACGCCTACTCCATGGAAGTGGCCGCCGACGTTAATTTCCGCGATGAACATTATATCTCAGGGGATCTCGACCCCCGCGGCCTCGAAGATGCCGTCACCAAGTATAACGCCCGCATTCGAGTCTTTGACAATACCGAGAGCTGGTGGTTGTCACTGGTTGGCAAGAACCTTAGCGACGAGCTGGTAATGGGTTTTGGTGGCGCAACAGGGCTTGACGTAGGTGGTTACCGCGCTGCCGCAGAACCACCTCGATCAGTCTATCTTGAGGGCGGTGTGCGCTTTTGAGAGGTGCGCCCGCGTTCCTCAACGATCATCCCCACTATGTATTGGCGGACAGATTTTTTCATTTTATAAACCTCCCCGCCCAAAGTTCGTATTCACGCGAACTCGAGCGCTTTAAAATTTGGCCTGGATATTTCATCGAAGTATTGTTCAGCCCGTCATGATACAGATTTGGCAAACCCTACTTATCCAGATACCAGCTCTGACAACCGCCGGCGTAACAACGGGTTTTCAACGCGCCTTGCGCAACAAGCGCACTGTAGTGTTTGAAGTCCTCAGCGGTAGAGGCCACGAGGCAATGGCGTTTCGGCGTCTCATCTCACCCAGACACTGAATGCGTTAGTCCACCGGCGCCTTGAAAATCACGATCAGCAAGAAGTTACCTGGCGGCCCCGCGGGCCCTTCTGGCATCCAGAAATTGGGAAGACCCGGCAACCCCCAGCGCGGTGAGCGCGTGCCACCTAGCGTAATATTACGACCGCCGCGATGCCGGAATACCGGCACCAATTATCACTATGCGCGGCGACGAAGGCTTATCAACTGCCACGTTACCACTCCCCTTACAGGGTCTTCAGATACTCGATAATCGCGGTACGCTCTGCGTCGGTGAGTACTGCCGTAAACTCGTGCCCCTGATTTCCCTGAGAATACATATTCGTATTATAGACCTTGCGGTTTTCAACCTGCTGGTCGGTCATCGGCACATTGGCAAGATCATCAATCGGCAAATTCCACAATAGAGCAACCTGAGAATACAGTGCTCCCAACAGATCCTGAAGGGTCGGTAAATCAGGGTCAGCCGGGTTACACGCCAACAGGGGTTGGGTCTGAAAGAAATTAGAAACACAATCCAGCTCATCGTAGTTCCAGCCCATTTTTTGCTCGTCATAGGCGCGATCAAAATTCGTGTCAAAACCCATTACCACACTGCCCTCGAGCCCTTCAGGCGCAGGGGC
>JBFEVY010000045.1:0-15147 GCA_041546665.1 Spongiibacteraceae bacterium
CCGGCTTTTTTCAGGGAACCTACCATTTAAGCGACAATCTCGAACTGACCCTGGGCGGGCGCTACACCCATGTGACCACGCGCTCGACGCTCATTACCCGGGAAACAGATATCGACGCCGTTAACGCCGTATTCGCCAGCGATCTGCGCTTTATCCCCTTTGAGCCGTCAACGGGCCTGCATCTCTACACGGGTGGGACCTGGGCGGATGACCCCATCGCCATTGCAAACAGCCTGTTTGTCGACACCGATGGCGACCATATCAGAACGCCACTAGGTGACCCCCGCACCGATAAGGCCGAGGCCAGCTTTTCTGAATTCACACCCATGGCGTCGGCCTCCTATTTCGTACCCGAGTCACAACTGGACGGCAGCTTTATCAACAGCGCGCTTATCTATTTTACCTGGAGCAACGGCTTTAAAGCCGGCTTCCTCGAACCGAAGGGCTCAGACGGCCTGGTCACCGTCAAGCCCGAGCTCCTCGAAAATTTTGAGCTGGGCACCAAACTCGATTTGCTGGAAAACACCCTGCGTATCAACGCGGCGGTGTATGACATGAGCTTTGACGATATGCAGCTTATTACCGTTGGCGTGGACTCCAGTAACTCCCTCATTGTTACCTCGACCAATGCGGGTAAATCCAAGATCACCGGTGCCGAATTAGAGCTGAGCTGGCTGCCCATTGCCGATCTGCTGATCTCCCTGAGCTACAGCAATAACAACTACCGTTTTCTTGAGTACGAGGAATTCGATCTCCTCGACCTGGTGCTGGGAACCCAGACCCGAGTAGACCGCAGCGACGAGAATTTCGCAAAATCACCAGAGCAAACCGCCGCACTGGGTATCCAGTACTCCTGGTCTACTCCGGGCGGAACCTTCACCCCCAGAATCGATGTTAGCTACACCGGCGAGATCTACCACGGCTTTGACAACGGCGCCTGGGAGGCAAGGAAAACCAACCCCGACGCCGTCTTTGCCGACGCGTACTATCTGGTCGACGCACGCCTGAGCTGGGAGAGCCACACCAGCGGCATACGCGTCGCGGCGTGGATTAAAAATCTGACCGACGAACGGTATTTGAACGGCTGGAACGCCTCCGCCGACTCGGTGGGCAATTTCGTTGAAATTGTGGGGGAACCCCGCATGTTCGGTGTGGACGTGCAAAAGTATTTTTAAGCTTCGTAAAGTCAAGGACCCTATACGCGCAGAAGCATTAATCGGCGTTGGGGCTAGTAGCTCCAGCGAACCCCGAACTCGTAGGAGCTCAAGTCGAGCTTGTCGTAATCCCGCACTCGAAAATCAAAGCCCAGATTGTCTCTGGGGTGATAAATTACCTCCGTAATAAAAGTGGTATCGTCGTCCACCACC
This sequence comes from Spongiibacteraceae bacterium, assembly GCA_041546665.1. Classification (GTDB taxonomy): domain Bacteria; phylum Pseudomonadota; class Gammaproteobacteria; order Pseudomonadales; family Spongiibacteraceae; genus Spongiibacter. Next base: position 1,368 of record JBFEVY010000045.1, read on the forward strand.
AGATCGTGTTCGCCGGCTTCCAACGTCAAGCGCCAGTGCGCATTGAGGTCGTGACGAATACCGACCTTGGCTTCGTCGCCACGTTGGTTCGGCCGCGAGTTTGCAGTCTTTACTCGGTGTTCATCGTAGCCAATCAGAATCGAGGTCGAAGGCGTCAAATAGTAGTGCAGACCAATACCATAGGTTAACCAGTACTGTTGTTTTACATACGAAGGTAAATAGGTATTGCCGTTGTTGTAGCGGGCGTGAACATGCACAAATCGGGACAAGGCCGCACTGGCGAGAAAGGTCGCATTGGTCTCTTCGGGATAGGGGCCCCAGTCGGTACTTTGGTAGGCCAGCGCCGCAGCGAGATAATTGTACTGCCTGGCCGAGTCGAGGCTGTTTGCGGTGCTCCCCATTGATGCTGCCAATATTGCGACGGCAAAACCCGCCTTCACTCCATGTACTCGATTCACGCCTGCTTATCCTACTCGGTTCATCACCCGCTGCGTCCCGAAGCGGGGCTCAGCACCAAAACAACACTGCCGGAAACCAGATGCGGTCCCGGCAGCGAAGCCAAGCGGTGAATGATACGACGTGAGCGCCGGAGGTTCACCCCGGCACCGACACCCCTGCGACTACATAACCTCCTTGTTTTCGTTAATCACCCGCTCCAGGTCCATAAAGGTATTGGCAATCTTCGCCGTATCTATCTGGATATTCAGGGCGCGTTTAAAATCCGAAGCCGAAAACAGACCGCTGATCTGCATGCCTTCGGCCGCTTCCTCAACAACCAGAATGTGTTGCTCATTGAGAGATTTGAGCACCCGCACCACATCAGCCAGGGTCGATCTTTCAACATCGGCACGCGCCATCGCCTTCAGTTTACTTTTCGGCGACATAATATCCTTGACCTGCACCTCCACTCGGGAGATACCCGCCTCATTGGCATAGGCCATGGGTTTGCGACCCATCAAGTCCATTGCGGTGACAACACCGACAAAGTTTCCGCGACTGTCGAGCACCATCAACGCGCGAATTTTATTGGTGCGCATCAGCTCCAGCGCGTCGTTGACCGTGAGACTTGCCGCCACCGTGATCGCGGGGGTTTTGTTGAAATCAACCATAAGGCTGATTGCAGGTGAGTCTAAATCATAGTGATCGTAGTCAGGCACGGGGCTGGCCAATTGGCATTGCTCTGACAGGTTTTTAACGGCGATTTTCTTGAACATAGCATTCATTGTTGATTTCCATCCCTTCCAATTCTTCAATTCAAAGCACTAAACACCTTCCGCAACGGACCGAGACAGCCCTACGCCAACCCGCAGCACTCAGACTGGGGAATACACGAACTCAAAAGAAACGGCGTTGACGCGCGGGAATATCAGGCGAGAAAAGGCGGAGCGCGAATATTGGAGCAGAGGCGATGGGTATCGCTGGATGAAAAAACGGGGGCGGCAATTGCGGTGTGCTCGCCATGGAACGGCGACAGAACACTTGCTGCCAGGAGAAAATCAGGAAGGTCTTCGGACAAGCCCAAAGGCTCAGCCCGATCCGAATCGAGCAGTTCCCAGCCCAGATCAGGGGTGACATTGGAGGCAAAATTGTCCGAGCTGGACGCAATGGAAATCAGGCCGAGCAAAAGCGCAGCAAGCATGACAGGCGCTAACAGGGCCTGTAGCTTGACGCGTTGAGCTTGTGGACGGCTTTCCAATGTCATGGTATCGGTCTCAGCTTGGTACGCGGAAAATGAATCCCGACCGCGTACTCACTCGACCAATACTATCCCTGGCGCACGCCATACACAATACACTGCTAAAAATTCCGTCGATGCCTGCGCTACGACGAGTAGCGCAGGGCGCGCTTACACCTCAGTTGCAAAAGCTGCTGTCGTAATCATAGACGAAGGCCGTTTTGGTTTTAGAGGCGGGGTCAGTCCAGGCGGAAAGCGACTGCAGCGCAAAGAAGGCATCGCGGGCACGGTTGACCACGGCTTTGGTGTAATCCGCCGAGCTATCTTCATACTTAAAGGACACTTCCACTACTAGGGGAACCTGGCTACCCGAGGGCGCGCCGTTATACCACAGGGTGACAGAAATCTCGGCGTCGTGTTGTCCCAGGTCGATCATCACCCCTTTGTAGACATGCTCCCTGACGGTGAGATTCCCCACCAGATCAAGGGCCGTGCTATTACTGAAGCCATAGTCACTGTCGAACCCCGGAAAGGAAACATTGATATCTTCCATATTATTAATCGTGCGGGTGTTTGGCGCTTTGGTCGAGTGACCATACACAACCTTGAAGGTCTCGGTTGAAGAGATACCGACATCGGCTTCAAGTTTGGTTTCCGCCTGCCCACTGCTGGCAGAGAGGTCTTCAAAATCCGCGATATAGCGATCTGGACTGCGGAATTTCAAAGTCACTTCCGAGTCGCCATTGTCAATGCGCTCCCGAAAGGAATAGCCGAGTTCGCGCAACTGGCAACTGCCATCGGTATCGTAGAACATCACATCGCGAACCTTGGTCAGCGACTCGCTGCCGCTCACATTTCGGCTTATGGCGGCCTCTATCGCCAGCTCCGCATCATCAAGAAATGCGTCCACGTCTGCCGCTTCCGTGTTGTAGGCAAACTCGCTGGTTTTCAACATCAATTTATACTCCCGAGACGTTACATCGGGATTGGCGATAGCAACACTGCACCCCAGGGCAAGAAAGGCGGGTATCCAAGATTTCATTATGGTCTGACTCAATGGCGAATTTAGCCCGGCACTGTAGCAGTCAGGTATGAAAGCAACATGGCGGAGAGATGACATTCACAAGGTATTTATGTCAGAAATAAAAAAGCCTACGCGCAGCAACAACGCCCGCTAGCTCGCAGCGCACATCTCCCGGAACAATACCCCGAACTCCCTACCACTAACCGGCTTGCTTGCGAGATACCCCTGGTAGAAGTCGCAGTTCATCTGGCGCAGCTTTTCCAGCTGCCCCGGAGTTTCCACCCCCTCAGCCAAGACCTTCAGCCCCAGCGCCTGCCCCATCACAATAATACTTCGCGTGATGGTTTCGTCATCGTCATTGGTCAGAATCTCGTCGATAAAGCGCTTGTCAATTTTCAGCAAATCAAGCGGAAAACGTCTGAGATAGGCCAGGGAGGAATACCCTGTTCCAAAATCATCAATCGCGATTCTCACCCCGAGGGCTCTCAATTCAGAAAGAATCGCAATCACACTGGCACGGTCCTCCATCAAGGCGCCTTCGGTCAGTTCCAATTCCAACCTGGCGGCGGGGAATCCGGTCTCCATCAACACCGCTTTGACCTGCGCCACAATATCACCGTGACGCAATTGCGCAGGCGAAAGGTTTACCGCCAGGCCAATATGCGGCAGGCCCTGCGCGATCCACTCGGCGCCCTGGCGGCAAGTCTCGCGAAGCACCCAGTCACCGAGGTCGCCAATCAAACCGCTGTATTCCGCGACAGGGATAAATTCCTCAGGGGAAACATAGGCCCCCGTCACCGAATCACGCCAGCGAATAAGCGCCTCAGCACCGATTAACTGGCCACTGGTAACAGAGACTTGAGGCTGATAAAAAACCTCAAACTCCTTGGCCGCCATAGCCGCGCGCAAGCGCGCCTCAAGCTCAACCCGTCTCAAGGTTTGGTCAAGTAATGTCTTTGAGTAGACTGCACACCCGGAGCCATTCGCGCTCCGGGCCTGGTACAGCGCCGTATCGGCCTGTTGCAACAGCTGCGCCGGAGACTGGGAGAAATCCGGCGCCAGACTCACCCCCGCGCTGGCGCTGACCCGCATTTCAAAACCATTGGATAAACGCCAGGGTATACTGATGAGGTCAACCGCCTGCTGAGCACATGTCAGAGCGTCTGAAACCGACTCCACATTTTCGAACACCAGCCCGAATTCATCACTGCCCAATCGCGCGATCAGTGCGCAATCCTCCAAATTGGCATTCAGCCAGGTTCCGACAGTGCGAATCAGGTTATCGCCGGTTTCATGGCCGAAGCTGTCGTTAACATCCTTAAACCGGTCCAGGTCCAAAATCACAAAGGCCAGTTTGGCCTTTTTAGCCTTAAGGCTTTGGCATTTTTCGCAGAGGAATTCCGACAGATACAACCGGTTTGGCAAGCCGGTAAGCACATCGTGATGCGCTTGGTATTCCAGTTTTGCTTCAGTCGCCTTGATCGCAGAAATATCAGAGAACACCGCCACGTAGTGAGTGATGCCACCTTTCTCATCGCGCACAGCATTCAGATTGAGCAAAGCCGGAGATTGCCCTCCCACCTTGCGCCGGTACCATATTTCACCACTCCACACTCCATCGCGGCGCAGGCGAGCCAAAAGCCGCAAATAAAAAAGGCGGCTGTACTGTGCACTGCGCAGCATCAGCGGCGGTTTTCCCACGACCTCTGCCTCACCAAATCCCGTGAGTTCGGTAAAAGCCCGATTCACCATGGCGATTCGATAGTCGGTATCGGTGATCACCACAGCCTCTGCGGTGCTGGCAAACACGGTGGCGGCCTGACGAATACGTTCAGCGGCACGTCGCTTTTCCGTGATATCCGCATGTACACAAATAAAGCCAACCGGCCTTTTACCGCCGCCAACACCGTGCAATTTCACCTCTGACCAGGTCGGTGCCGCACTGTCCTGAATGTCACATTCAATATCTTTTCCCTTCGCTAGAGCATTACAAACCGGGCACTCGCCCTCTCTTACATGTGGGGAATGCCAAACTTCGTGCAAGCGCCGTCCGACACCGCCTTCGGGTTGTCTCTCCCGCGCGGCCTCATTACAGGACTGTATCAGGCCACTGGGCCCGACCAGCAGCATCGGGATCGGCACTGAATCAAAGGATTCTGCATCTCGCGAAAGCAATTCAAAGGGACGCTGAAGCATACGGCGAACCACTACATTGAGCAGCACCCAATACGCCAGAAACTTGGCCACATGACCAATGACATTCTCCAGACCATAAACGCTGATATACAGCGTGAACATAAACTCGGAAATTGCGGTAAGCGCGATGATGATGGCCAGTCCGCGAAACAACTCGGCATCCATCACCTGGCGATTCAAGAACAGGTAGAAGCCAGCAAACAGTAAGATGGCGATAATGCTGTATTCCGACCAAACCTTAAACGGTGTCAAACCGTGGTTGGCCAGATAAGCGTCGGGGAAATAGCCGCCAAACACCAGGAAGGTGCATAAAACGACATACCCCATAAAAATTGGCAACGTACCGATTAGCGACACGGTGTTGTCGACAAACCGTTGTGCCAGCAAGAGGGTTACCGCCTGAATAAACCGCGCGCACAACCATAGCTGCGTTGCAGGGTTGGGGTCATTGTGCCCGAGCAGGCCCATCCCCGAGTAAGACAGTGTGTGTAAGAGATCCAGTACCGCCGCGGCAAAAAATCCCTTGGAGATAAACAACAGATAGTTATTGCGATTAAAAACGTAGCCCGCCCGGGCAATCAGGTATAGCGAGACCCCCACGAGCACCGAGAATAATTCTGCAAGGGCGTGAAACAACAGAAAATTTTCAAAACTGATCACCACCAGAACGGCGACTAAAAGCACCGGCGCAATTGCTGCCGCGACATTTAGCTGGCCTTCGTACTGAAGCCGCTGCAGAGCAGAGACCTCAATACCACCAGGGGAACTACCTTTTTTCACACGAAACCCAAAATTCAAGCCGAGACTGCGTAGCTATCCACAATTTGCAAGCCCGGTCGATACAGATATGCCCGTATGTCAGCAACGTCGAGGCATGCATCGTTGTGAACTCCCGCCGCGGGCCAACCCCGCCCTATAACAGAAATATAGCCTCACCTTGAATATCTGCCACTGGGTCAACCGCACGCGAGGTAACGCGAACAGCGGCTCAGCAGTGGCCGCTCCCCAGCACCTCCTGGTACCAGTAGAAAATATCTGTTCCCACCTCACTGTTCAGCCCGGCGATCAGGCTGGCCACGGCTTCAGGGGGCAGTATCAGCTCAAACTGAATCCGGTTTCTCCGCCCTGTAACCTGCTCAGCGATCGACATACGACGGTGTTCACCGTGGCCGCGCACCGGATATGAGGTAAAGCCCTTCGCCTGTTCAATCGTCAACAGATAGTCAACGAGGTCATCTTCAATTTCTGGCGGAATATTAAGTACCAGCAGCTGTTGCATTATTGCGCCCTCACATCAGCGGACAGGGAGTCATGGAAGCGGCGATAGATAATCGGCAGCAGGAACAGCGTCAGCAGCGTCGAACTGATCAAGCCACCAATCACCACAATGGCCAGAGGCTTCTGGATTTCAGACCCCGGCCCGCTGGCCAACAACAGCGGCACCAAGCCCAGCGCACAGGTTGTGGCGGTCATCATCACCGGACGCAAACGTCGCACCGCGCCCTGCTGCACCACGGTAGTCATATCCAGCCCCTTGGCGCGCAGCTGGTTGAAATACGACATCATCACCACGCCATTCATCACCGCAATACCGAGCAAGGCAATAAATCCAACCGAAGCCGGCACTGACATAAATTCTCCCGTTAGCCACAGCGCCAAAACACCACCGGTCAGGGCAAAGGGAATATTTGAGAGGATAATCACGGTCTGCTTGATCGAGCCAAAGGTGATAAACAGCAGCAATGCAATCAGCCCCAGAGCAACGGGGACAACCAGGCCAAGCCGCGCCGCCGCGCGCTGCTGGTTCTCAAATTGCCCACCCCAGGCCAGGGTATAACCCGATGGCAAATTCACCTGTTCAGCCACCACTGCCTTGGCTTCTTCAACAAAGCCGACCAGATCGCGGTTTTCCACATTGCTGCGGATAACCGCAAATCGGCGCCCGGTTTCTCTAGAAACACCTACGGGCCCCTCAATACGCTGGATGGTCGCCAGCTCAGACAGCGGCATCACCCGCTTGTCGGCCAGAGTGATCAAACTGTTTTGCAATTGCACCACGCCATCGCCATCGGGCTTGTCGAAGCGCAGCATCAGGGGCACCCGCGCGCTGTGTTCGATAATCTCACCCAGGGGCAAACCTTCGATTTCTGCCCGCAGACGGCGCTGCAGGGTATCGGCGTTCACGCCGAGCTGCCCTGCCCGCACCCGATCCACGGTAACTTGTAGATACTGCGCGCCTTCGTTGATCGTCGCGGTGGTATCCACGGCGCCGTCGATGGTGGCAACCTGGGCGCTGATGGCCTGCGCCAGAGCATTCAGGGTACTGAGATCAGGGCCAAACACTTTGATCGCGATATCGCCCCGCGAACCGGTCAACATTTCCGAGACGCGCATATCAATCGGCTGGGTAAAGCCGTAATTGATCCCCGGAAACTGCTCCAATACTTCGCGCATTTTTTCCTGTAATGCGGCTTTATCAGACACCTGCCATTCACTGCGCGGTCTAAGCTGCAGAAACACATCGGTTTCATTGAGCCCCATCGGGTCCATGCCGATTTCATCAGAACCGCTGCGCGAGACAATACGCTCGATTTCCGGCACATTCTCCAGCAGCGCTTTTTCCACCTGCTGGACCATACGAATACCACTTTTGAGGTTCACCGACGGAATGGATTCAAGCTGAACAATCAGATCCCCCTCGTCCATCGACGGCAAAAAGGTTTTGCCCACCAGCGGGAAGACCATCACCATCACCACCAACAACCCCCCGGCGCCAATAACCACCGGCATTGGGCGGCGCAAGGCTTTGTCTAGCAGGGGCTCATAGGCCGCGATCAACTTGCGGCTTAACCAGGGCTCTTCGTCGTGCCCTTCCTTCAGCAGAAACGAGGCGATCACAGGAATCACTGTCAGCGACATCAATAGCGCACCGACGAGAGCAAAAACAATCGTCAGGGCCACGGGCACAAACAGCTTGCCTTCAAGGCCCTCAAGGGTCATCAGCGGCAGGAAGACAATGATGATAATTGCCACCCCCGAAGTCACCGGCACCGCCACATCCTTCACCGCGCGAAACAGAATATGCAGCAAGGGCAGGCGGCGTTCTGTTTTCGCGCTCTGCGCAGCTTGCCGGGCAAGCAGCGACACCATATTTTCGACAATCACGATGGCGGAATCCACCAACATACCAATGGCAATAACGAGACCGCCAAGGCTCATCAAGTTGGCACTCATTCCGGTCTGATCCATCAGAAAAAAAGTAAACAAGGCCGATAGCGGCAAAATACTCGCCACCGTAAGCGCAGCGCGAATATTTCCCAAGAACAGGCCCAGGACAATCAGTACCAGCACCACTGCCTCGATCAGTGCCTCGCCAACCGTCCCTACGGCCGTTTCGATCAAATTACTGCGGTCGTAAAACACCTTGATGCTGGTGCCCTCCGGCAGCGTATCCTGCAACTCCGCCAACTTGGCTTTAACACCGCTGACAACGTGACGGGCATTGGCACCGCGCAAACCAATGACCAGGCCCTGAACGGCCTCGCCAAGGCCGTCAACAGTCACCGAGCCATAGCGCTCCAGAGAGCCAATGCGAATATCCGCCACTTGGCGCAGCGCGACGCTGCCACCATCCGCATTGGCCACACGAAGCTCGGCAATATCGTCCAGCGAGGTCAGCGCCCCCGCCACCCGAACCAGAATCGCCTCTTCACCCTGATCAAGGCGCCCCGCACCGTCATTGCTATTATTGCGCTCCAGCGCGTCAATCAGCTGCTCGGTGCTAACCTTCAAGGTCGCCATCGCTTCGCGGCGCGGCGCCACCTCATAGGTCTTGGCAAAGCCGCCCAATGAGTTCACATCGGCCACCCCGTCAACGGTGCGCAGTGCCGGACGGATAGTCCAGTCCAGCAAGTAGCGGCGCTCGGTCAGCGACATCTGGTCGTTGTCGACCGTGAACATGAACATATCCCCAAGCGGGGTGCTCATTGGCGCCAGGCCACCGCTAACCCCGCCCGGTAGTTGATCCCAGATGTTATTCAGGCGCTCGGCAACCTGCTGCCTGGCCCAATAAATATCGGTGCCTTCTTCAAAATCCAGGGTAATGGCCGCCAGCGCATATTTCGAAATCGAACGCAGCATGGATTGCTGGGGAATTCCCAACAGTTCGACCTCTATCGGCTGGGTGATAAGGCTCTCGACCTCCTCTGGCGTCATCCCTGGCGATTTGATAATAATCTTGACCTGGGTGGGCGAAATATCGGGGAAGGCGTCGATAGCAATATTCATCAACGACCGGCCGCCAATACCGAAAAGCAGTACAACCAGCAGACCGACCAGCAGCCGCTGACTGAGTGAAAATTGAATCAGCCGCGACAGCATTATTCACCGCCTCCCAGACCGAGACGAATTCCCTTAAGCTGAGCCGTGCCCTGCACAACCAGTTCTTCACCCGCCACAAGCCCACAGCTGGCCAGGTAATCCCGCCCCAGAGGCGCCAGGCTCAGCTGACGAACTTCAATGCCCTCTGCCCGGCGAACGTAGACATAGGTTTTATCCTCACTGTGGGTCACCGCAGTCGCCGGCACTTTCACGCCTGGCGCCGCGCTGGACAACACCAGCGTCACCCGCTGGCCGGGGCGCAATCGCCCCAGTTCATCAAAGCGCGCGAGGATATCCACCGTCTGGGTATTGGCATCCAGCTCGGCGTTCTTGCTAATCAGGGTCAGTACCGCCGTATCTTCCACCACCCGCAGACGCTGTCCCACCTGGAGGGGCTCCGCCAATCCCGCGCTGATTTCAGCACGTAACCAAAGCGCCTCAGGGCGGGTCACGGAGGCCACCAACGCATTCGCTTCAATGACGTCGCCCACCTGATAGCTCATTCTGCTCAGTTGCCCGTCCTGCGGTGCTCTGAGTACGTAGTCGCCAGGGGGCAGAGTACCCTTGAGAACCTGCTGCAGGTCGGCCTCATCCACCCCCGCCTGGGACAATTGCCGCTGCGTGGCGTCGCGGTTAAATTCGGCTTGTTGATGGTTGCGCTCGGTCTGTTGCAGACGCTGCTTTGAAATAATCCCATCATTAAAGAGCTGTCTATCCTTGGCGAGCTCTGCGGTCATGGTTGCCAGCTGATTGCGTGCCGCCAACCAGGCTTCCTCGGCACGCATCAGTTCGGCGCTGCTCAAGGTGACTACCGGCTGCCCCGCCGCGATGTTTTCACCACCCACCCGATGCCATTGCTTAACTACGCCGGCATAACGCGGTAGTAAGCGCGACTCACCATCGGGCGAGTGCGTCACCAGTGCGGGAACGCGGATACCGGTTTTACTGTCGACCGGCGCAACGGCTTCGGTGACGATACCCAGCCGTGTCTGATCCTGTAGCGAGAGAGCAATTGACGTCTCTTCAGCGAGCGCGAACGGGGCAACCGCCATCGTCAGGAAAATAGCCGGAATGGAAATACGTTTGGAAAAAGTGCTCATAGCAGTTCACCTACGGTCTGCTTGTAAGAGGAAATCAATGCGTTATGACGCAACTGCAGCAGTTGCCAATTCAGTTGACTGCGCCGATATTGTTGCAGGGCCAAAATGGTGGGGCGAATATCGGATTCCCCCATCGCAAAGGCCTTATTGGCCATTTGCCAGTGCTTTTTCGACAGCTCCAGCGTCTGGGTCGCGTAGTCGATTGACTCGGCCAGCACATCCAGTTCGTGCTCTACTTCATGCAGTTGCTGCTGCAACTGCAACCGCACCTGTCGAACCCGAACATCGGCGTCGCTCAACGCCAACGCCTCTGCCGAGCTCGCGGCATCGGTATGGCTGCTGCCGCCAAAGGGAATGGACACACTGACCCCCAGGCTTTCGATTTCCGGTTCAACGTCGCTGCCGCGCTCCCGGCGCATACGCAGCGACACGGTGCTGTTTCCGGCCGCCTTATGGCGCTGCTGCGCCAGTTGGTCGGCGCGCTGCTGGCGCTGCATCAACAGGAAGTGCAGTTGGGGATGTTGCTGATCAATCTCCCGTACCGAGGGCATCGACTCGATTACCGACGCCGGCCGCTCTGTCAGTCCGGTTAATATTGCGTACTGGCGCTCGGCATCCACTAACTCGGTCTGACGGCTCAAAAGCTGCTGGCGCATTTCCAGCACCAGGGTCTCGCTCTGCATCACAGCGCTGCGTGAAATCGCCCCGGTCTGGAAGCGCTTTTGGCTGACTGCCAGGAGCTTTTCTGCGTCGTCCAGCGCCGCCCTGGCGTGATCTACCTCGGCCTGCGCCGCATCCAGCATGTGCAAGACTGTGCGAAGGCGCCCGGCAACCAGCAATTTAAGGTATGCGTCCCAGGCCTCGCTGCCCGCCTCATAATCCGCTGCAAGGGCCTGGGCACCACGCCGCTCGCCCAAGCGCCACAAGTCAAATTCAACGCCAGCTTCCATTTCCCGCAGGCCGGCGTCATCCGCGGCCTGGTCATCCCAATAGCTCAGGCTCAAGCGCGGTCGACTGGCAATAAAACTGCGACTGACCCGCTGCTGAACGTCGGTCTGCTGCTGATAGGCTCCAGTCATGGGTTGCTCTGGTGCCTTGTCCAGCGCCGCCCGAAAAACCTCCGCCAAGCTGAGTGCGCTGTTCGCCACCAGGTGGCTGTGTTCACTATGGGGGTGCGCCACCGTTTCATTCTCGGGCAGCGCGGCGTAGACCGGCAATATCGTCACGGCACCGGCAATCACCACCCCCCGTCGAAGCATTTGAAGAAGATTTCTCACGGTCTCAAGCGTCCTGTGTCATTTTCCCGAGGGATGTTACCTAGGCGCTTGTCAAAATTATGTCGACGTTCGTGGCGGGACGCCGATATCGCCACGCAACCGCACTTTTGACATTGTTTTGGCGTTTTACATGCTAAATTGAAGCTAAGGCCTGTTCACACTAACAAGAACTCACGGGGAAGCATTGCCGACACCCGGTATCAGTACGATCATCTATGAATTTATTAATTATTGAAGACAATCGGGATATCGCCGAAAACATCGCCGACTACCTTGAACCCAAAGGGCACAGCCTCGATTTCGCCGTCGACGGTCAACAGGGGCTCGACCTGGCCATGTCAGCTGAATTCGATGCCATTGTGCTCGACCTGATGCTACCCCGGCTTGACGGTATTAATGTGTGCAAGGCGCTGCGGGAACGCCACAACACCACCCCGGTAATTATGTTGACCGCGCGGGACCAGCTTGACGACAAGTTGTTAGGCTTTGAGGTCGGGGCGGACGATTATCTGGTTAAGCCCTTCTCCGTAAAGGAGTTAGAGGCCCGCCTGATCGCACTGTTAAAACGCCTGAATCAAAGCAATCAAGACACCGAACTGCTTGTGGCCGACCTGCGCTTCAACCTCAATACCCTTGAGGTTGAGCGCGCCGGCCAGGCACTGGATTTAAATCCCATTCAGCGCAAGCTGTTAAAGCTGCTGATGGAACAGAGCCCCCGTGTTGTTAAGCGCGCCCAACTCGAACAACTTGTCTGGGGCGACAATCCTCCGGATAAAGATATTCTGCGCACTCATGTCTACAGCCTGCGCAACGCTGTCGATAAACCCTTTGCTACCAAGCTGCTCCATACCGTTCACGGGACAGGCTATCGCCTGGCGGAGAGCTAGGCCGAGCGCGCGACATCCTAAATTCAAGGCAGAGGACCCTATACGTGCTACAACCGAAAACCCTGCGACAGCGGCTCATTGCCACTACCGCAATTATTGTGACGATTACCAGTACGCTTTTTGCCGGGGGCCTGCTGCTGATCAAGCAACGTCTTGAAGAGGCCACCTTTGGCAATATTGTGCGGGAGCACATCAATATCCTGATCGACGACCCCGAGAAGGCCGAAGTTCTAAAGAACCCGCTGTTTGACGAATGGCGATATTTCCACGGCGACGAGATCGCCGATCTGCCACAGGCCATTCAGCGTTTGCCCACCGGGGCGTACCACAACGTTAAAGTATTTGAAAAACACTACCACCTGCAGATCGCCAATTCCCCAGCCGGCAAAATTTACTTGCTCTACGATATCAGCGAATGGGAAAAGCAGGAGCACGCACTGCTGGCTTCCCTGCTGACAGGTGTTGTTATTATTTTGATTCTTGCGTTGATCATTGCCGGCCAGGCCGCAACCAGTATTCTCGAACCCGTGCGGCGGCTCACCCAACGCCTGAGCCACCTTCCCCCCAGTCAGCGGGGTTACCGCATTGCCCCGGAATTTGCCGACAGTGACGTGGGGCAAATTGCCTCGGCCTTTGACAATTATCTGGAGCGCATCGATCAGTTTGTGGAACGGGAACGCTCGTTTACCGCCTCGGCCAGCCACGAACTTCGCACGCCGCTTTCGGTTATGGTCGGCGCTGTCGATGTCATTGAAGCCAACGAACCTTCGCCGGCAAGCCAGCGCGCGCTGACCCGAATCCGCCGCGCCTGCCAGGATATGCTCGACTTTATTGAAGCGACCCTTTTCCTTTCCCGAGAGGAAGATCGCGCCATTAACCAGACCTCCTCTGCAGACCTGAAGGAAATACTGCAGCAACTGGTGGAGGACCAAAAAAACGACATCGACGGCGCCAATATCAAGCTCGAAATGCAAATTGATAACAATATCGTGCTGCCGACACCAACCAGCCTGCTCAAAATCACCCTGGATGGTTGCCAGAAACACCGCCCATAGTCCAATGATTGAGCCTACTTCTGCGACGATCACTGCCCTGGTGCCCCATCGCTTCCACTCGGCCTGCATCTGGGAGAGCTTCCTGTTCTCCTCCTGGAGCAGCTTCTCCCTGTACATCAGGTCCTCCTCCCGCCGTATCAGTTCGTCCTCCTTGTATGCGAGAGGCTCCTTCAGTCGGGCCATCTC
>JBFEVY010000177.1:0-7568 GCA_041546665.1 Spongiibacteraceae bacterium
GCCCCAATCTTGAACAAAAAAGTCGTTTCGCACAAGTCACTTATTGCAGCTTGTTTCGCTGGGAGTGGCGGGTGGGAACGTAAGGCAAGTAGACACAGCCTTATCCCATGAGCAGCATCAGCGCGATTTTCGTGCCGATATAGCCGAGCAGCAGGCTGATAAAGGCCCACAGCGTCCAGCGGATGGCGGTGCGGCCCCGCCAGCCCAGCGCCATACGCCCCGTTAGCAGTACGGCGAGCAATATCCAGGCAAGAAATGAAAATACCGTTTTATGGGCCAGGTGCTGGGCCAGCATATCGTCGACGTAGACCACGCCGGTCGCGATCGCAATGGTCAGCAGAATAATGGTGCCCCAGATCATCTCAAACAGCATGGCTTCCATGGTTTGAAGTGGCGGCAGAATGCTGGGCAGGCCCCGCAGCTGATGTTGGCGCAGCATACGGTCCTGGTTTGCCAGAATCACGGCTTGAATGGCAGAGATGGTCATGGTGCTGTAAGCGAGAATCGAAAATATAATATGGCTGAGCAGACCAAGGGAGTAGTGTTCCAGGTGTTCCTCTGGCCGGGGGGCAAGCAACTCAATAGCCAGCGTGATTGCTGCAAGCGGATAGAGTACTAGCAGCAGACTGTGCAGTGGGCGGCGAATACAGCCGAGCAAAATAATGGTACAAATCAGGCCATTGACCAGTGACAGCACCTGTTCAATACCCAGGTCGATGCCAAACGGGGTATAAATGGCGCTGGCGGCCGCAACGGCGTGGCTGGCGATAGCGATCACCCCCAGCGCCGTGGGCAGGATTGTGCCGGTTTCCGTGTTGCGCAGACGCCGTACATTCACCGCGGTGGCGAGCAGGTAAAAAGCGATGGCAACTAGGCTACTTAAGGTATTCATTCTTGTGTGTCGATTCGTGGCTCAGCAATCAGTAATGAACGTTGGGTCTGGCTGGCGACTCGGTTATACTGCCGCCTCATATTTTTCCGGCCCGCGGTAAATAGGCCGCCAGCTTGAATTACTGCTAAATGAGAGCCGATTGTAAGCGCCTGAACTGCTGGCTGTCGACCGGCGTCGACAGAATGTTTTGGCTAAAACAGAGAAGAGATCATGTTTGAGAGTTTAACGGAACGCCTATCGCAAACCCTGCGCCATGTTACGGGGCAGGCCAAGCTGAGCGATGACAATATTCGCGACGCAATGCGCGAGGTGCGTATGGCGCTGCTTGAAGCAGACGTAGCGCTGCCCGTAGTAAAAGATTTTGTTGAGGCGGTGCGCAGCCGCGCTGTCGGGCAAGAAGTCAGTAAAAGCCTGAGCCCGGGACAGATGTTCGTCAAAATCGTCCAGCAAGAACTCGAACATATCATGGGCGACAAGAACGAAAGCCTGAACCTGGCAACCCAGCCACCTGCGGTAGTGCTGATGGCGGGTCTGCAGGGTGCGGGTAAAACCACCTCGGTGGCCAAGTTGGCCAAGTACCTTAAAGAACGGGAAAAGAAAAAAGTGCTGGTGGTGAGTGCCGATGTGTATCGCCCTGCGGCAATCAAGCAGCTTGAAACCCTCGCTAATGACGTCGGCGCAGGGTTCTTCCCCAGCGACACTAGCCAGAAGCCCGTCGATATCGCCAATGCCGCCATCGCGGAAGCCAAACTGCGATTTTACGATGTGCTCATCGTCGATACCGCGGGTCGTTTGCACGTTGATGAAAGCATGATGGCTGAGATCAAGGAGCTGCACGGAGCGATCAAACCGATTGAAACCCTGTTTGTCGTCGATGCGATGACCGGCCAGGATGCGGCGAACACCGCCAAGGCCTTTGGTGAGGCGCTGCCGCTGACTGGTGTGATATTAACCAAATCCGACGCCGATAGCCGCGGCGGTGCGGCTTTGTCGGTGCGGCACATCACCGGCAAGCCCATCAAGTTTATGGGGGTGGGCGAAAAAACCGATGCCCTGGATCCTTTTCACCCGGACCGGATTGCCTCACGTATTCTCGGCATGGGGGATATTCTCTCGCTGATCGACGAGGCTGAAGCCAAGCTCGATAAGCAAAAAGCCGAGAAACTGGCGAAAAAGATCAAAAAAGGCAAGAAGTTCGATCTTGAAGACCTGCGCGACCAGCTTCAGCAAATGCAGAATATGGGCGGGATTACCGGCATGCTCGACAAACTTCCGGGCATGGGCAATATGGCCCAGATGGCACAGAGCCAGATTGATACCAAGCAATTCACCCGCATGGAGGCCATTATCAACTCCATGACCCCGGCGGAGCGTCGCAATCCGGATCTGCTCAACGGATCGCGCAAGAAGCGCATAGTGATGGGCTCGGGTACGGAGCTTCAGGATCTCAACCGCCTGCTCAAACAGCATAAGATGATGGCCAAAATGATGAAGAAAATGGGTCAGAAAGGCGGAATGGCCAATATGATGCGTGGTCTGGGTGGCATGATGCCCCCGGGTGGTGGGCGTTTCCCGGGAATGTAAGGTTCACCGGGAGGGGCTCTCCCAACCCCCGCGAGGCGAATTTTGCCTGTGCGGCGGGATCGGGAATTCGCCGCCCCTGCGCAGGGGCGGAAAAGCCTTCGGCTAAATCCAAAAAACTATTTCAAATTCATACGCTTTCCCTTATAATCTCGCGCCTTTACGGCCCTGTGGCCGGTGGCAATATTTGATTTTTCGCAGTGCGCACCTTGGTGTGTGCCCAAATATCAGGAATTTATTGAAGAATGGTTACTATTCGTTTAGCTCGCGGCGGTTCCAAAAAGCGTCCTTTTTACCACCTGACCGTGACTGACAGCCGCACTGCCCGTAACGGCCGTTTCATTGAGCGTGTTGGCTTCTTTAACCCGATCGCTCGCGGCAACGAAGAGCGTCTGCGCGTTGACAGCGCACGCGTTGAGCACTGGGTTGCTCAAGGCGCGACTGTTTCTGAGCGCGTTGCTAAGCTGCTGAAAGAGAACGCTGCGGCTGCGGCCTAATCGACGTTTCTCAAGTGGTAGCGTCAACCCCGAGCAATTATGTCGTGATCGGCAAGATCACGACGGTATACGGGGTTAAGGGCTGGGTAAAAATTTATTCTTTTACCGAGCCCATGAGTAACTTGTTGAATTACTCAGAGTTTAAGTACGGTAAAGGCGGCAATTGGCAGTCGATAACATTCGACGAGGCTCGTGTTCACGGCAAAGGCATCATTGCCCATATCGCCGGTGTTGACGACAGGGACGCTGCGCGCAGGTACTGTGACAACGATCTGGCGGTTGAAGAGGTGGCTCTGCCGCCGCTGGACGAAGAAGAATATTACTGGCACCAGTTGCAGGGGCTAAAGGTCTACAGCCATTTTGGCGGCGCGGAAGTGTTGCTGGGGGAAGTGGATCACCTGCTGGAAACCGGAGCCAACGATGTGCTGGTGGTACGTAAATGTGCTGGCAGCACTGATGCCCGTGAGCGGCTGATTCCCTATGTGCCGGGTCAGTTTGTCGGCGAGATTGACTTGGCCGCAGGCAGAATGGATGTAGATTGGGATCCGGAGTTTTAGTCCGGATTAACGCGACCGGAATAGGGCGGCTGGGTAGAACACCGTGAAGCTTGCAATCATCAGTCTATTTCCGGAGATGTTTGCAGCGGTCAGTGACTACGGCGTCACCGGGCGTGCGGTGCAGAAGGGTTTGCTAAGCCTTGATTGCATTAACCCGCGGCAGTTTACGCGGGATCGCCATCAGACTGTGGACGACCGGCCCTATGGCGGCGGCCCGGGGATGGTGATGATGGCCGAGCCACTGGATCAGGCCATAGCCCAAGCGAAACAACAGCTTGGTGATAACACCCCGGTGGTGTATTTGTCCCCACAGGGACGACCGCTGGATCAGGCGGGTTTGGTGGAGCTCGCGGAGCGGCCCGCAATGATTATGTTGGCGGGGCGTTATGAGGGTATCGATGAGAGATTGATATCCAGCCAGGTCGACGAAGAATGGTCGATTGGTGATTATGTGATCAGTGGCGGTGAGCTGGCGGCCATGGTCATGATTGACGGATTGAGTCGACTGTTGCCTGGAGTGTTGGGGCACGAACAGTCGGCGGAACAGGATTCATTTGCGGAAGGTCTGTTGGACTGCCCGCATTATACCCGCCCTGAGGTCTATGGCGGGGAAGCAGTGCCAGAGGTGCTGTTGAGTGGAAACCATGAGCGGATCAGGCGCTGGCGTCTGAAGCAGTCTCTGGGACGGACCTGGTTAAGACGGCCGGAGCTTCTGGATAGCCGGTCGCTTAACAAAGAAGAGGAGGCTTTGCTGGCAGAATTTTTAAGCGAGCAGGGCGTCAAACAAACCTAACCGATTAACTGACAATAGCTGTGAAGCTACATTTAAACTCCAGGAGTATGCCATGAGCACCAACAAAATTATCGCCGAGCTGGAAGCCGAGCAAAGCGGCAAAGAGCTGCCTGAATTCGGTCCCGGTGACACCGTTGTCGTTCAGGTAAAAGTAAAAGAAGGTAACCGCGAGCGTCTGCAGGCATACGAAGGTGTGGTAATCGGCAAGCGTAACCGCGGCCTCAACTCTGCATTCACTGTGCGCAAAATTTCTCACGGTGTAGGCGTAGAGCGTACTTTCCAAACCTACAGCCCGCTGATCGACAGCATCGAAGTGAAGCGTCGCGGTGATGTACGTCAAGCCAAACTGTACTACCTGCGCGAACTGAGCGGCCGTGCGGCGCGCATCAAAGAGAAGCTGGCCACCAAAGGCTAATTTTCTTTCTGGCAGCGAATGCCAAGCGAGAAAAACGTTTAAGGCAGTCCCCTGGGGCTGCCTTTTTCGTATGTCTGGATAACGTAGTGACGCGATATTCAGTATAGAATTTACTTTTGCCTGACTCTGACTTATGGCGCAGCAACCGAATCCCGCTGATATTCCTGTGATTGATCGCTATATCGATGCGCTGTGGGTAGAGAAGGGACTCAGCGAGAATAGTCTGCAGTCCTATCGCACCGATTTGAATTATTGGTCTGCCTGGTTAGAGGGGCGACAAAAGTCGCTTCTGTCAGCGACCCAGGCTGATTTGCTGGCTTATCTGGGCGATCAGCGAAAGCGCAGCAAGTCTGCACGAAGCTCGGCGCGATTGTTGTCCAGTCTGCGGGGGTTTTACCGTTACCAGGTAAGGGAGGGCAAGCTCAACAGAGACCCGACCGCAGAGGTGGATTCGCCCAAGCTTGGGCGGCCATTGCCGAAAAGCCTGAGTGAAACCGATGTCGAAGCCTTACTCGCTGCGCCGGATGTCAGTTTGCCGCTGGAATTACGCGACCGGGCAATGCTTGAATTACTCTACGCGGCGGGATTGCGTATTAGCGAGCTGGTAGGACTTGGCTTTTCGCATCTGGGCTTGAGTCAGGGCATAGTTCGCGTGGTGGGTAAGGGCGGTAAAGAGCGCCTGGTACCCATGGGGGAGGAGGCGCTGTATTGGCTTCAGGTGTATTTGCGCCAGGGGCGACCGGCGCTGATAGCGGCTTCGGACGCTGATACGCTATTTCCCAGCCAGCGCGGGCGTCAAATGACCCGGCAGACGTTCTGGCACAGGATCAAGCTCTACGCGGTCAGGGCGGGGATTCAAGCGCCAATTTCACCCCACACCCTTCGTCATGCCTTTGCGACCCATTTGGTGAATCACGGCGCAGATTTGCGGGTTGTCCAGCTGCTACTGGGCCACAGTGATCTGAGCACCACACAGATATATACTCACGTCGCGCGGGAGCGGATGAAGTCACTGCACAGCAGTCATCACCCTCGAGCATGAAACTTGTACGCAGAATTTGACTCTCAACAAGCAGGCAGGGAAGATTGGTGCCTGCGAAGCCACTACAACCTTATATTTGGAGATGATACTTGAACACTTCCAGCTTGTTTAAATCGTCAATTTGCGCCATCGCGCCATTGTGTCTCATGTTAGCGATGCCGGTCAGCGCAGATGACGGCGCCACCCAGGAAGAAGGGGGCGTAATGTCACGCGCGGTGGCAAGTGTCAAAAGCTTCTTTGGTGGCGAAGAATCGGTAACAGCAGACGTGAGCGTTGCGGCTAGCGCGGACCTGGCGGCGGTAGAGGCGAAAATTCGCGCCACTTTCAAGGCTGGGCGTCCGGACCTCGCCATTGCCAGTGTGGAAGAAAGCGAACTGCCGGGCGTTTACGCTGTGACCCTGCAGAGCGGGCCAGTGCTGTATTCCAGTGCGGATGGCCGCTTCTTTATTGCAGGTGACCTTTACGAACTCGGCCCCCAGGGAATCGAGAATGTCGCCGAGCGCAAGCTGATGCCCCAACGCGCGGAACTGCTCGCGGCAGTGAAACGGGACGACATGATCATTTTCAGTCCGGAAGGGGAAACCAGGGGCGCCATCTATGTCTTTACCGATGTGGACTGTGGCTACTGCCAAAAGCTGCATCGCGAAGTGCCTCAGCTCAATGCGAAGGGAATTGAAGTGCGCTATCTCGCATACCCTCGCGCCGGTTTGCAGTCACCGACCTACGCGAAGATGCTTTCCGCCTGGTGCGCGGATGACCGCAATGAGGCAATGAACATCCTCAAAACCCGCGGCAAGGTTGAGCCAAAAACCTGTGACCGCAACCCCATTGCCGCGCAGTTTCAGCTCGGCGCTCGTATCGGTGTGACCGGGACTCCTGCCATTGTTACCGAAAGTGGTCGCCTGATTCCCGGCTATAAACCTGCGGATCAACTCGCTGCGATCGCTCTGCAGCAATAGAAATCTCAGTTCCAGCGCTTTAGCGCTGGAGGTCTAGCGGTAGCTTGACTAAAATGCCCCTTTTATTTTGCCCGCTGGCGACTCAGCGGGCTTTGTGCGCATGGGGCAGTGTTCTTTGTCGTTGCGTCTCAATATTTAAGGAGCTCGGGTGAAAGCGGTAAAAATTGGAATCTGTGGTCTCGGTACCGTCGGCAGTGGTACCTATGCGGTATTAACACGCAACGCGGCTGAAATTGCAGCGCGGGTAGGCGCGGATATCGAGGTAATCGAGATCGGTGCTCGCCGGGATAACCCGAACTGCGACACAGGCTCCGTTGCCATTAACCGCGACGTATTTGCTGTTGCTGAGAATCCCGAAGTGGATATCCTCGTAGAATTGATTGGCGGCACGACCGTTGCGAAAGAACTGGTGCTCAAAGCTATTGCCAATGGCAAACATGTCGTGACCGCCAACAAGGCCCTGATCGCAGAGTACGGCAATGAAATTTTTGCCGCGGCTGCAGATAAGGGTGTAACCGTGGCATTTGAGGCCGCAGTTGCAGGCGGTATTCCGATTATCAAGGCTCTACGTGAGGGGCTGGCTGGAAACCGCATCGAGTGGCTGGCGGGTATTATCAATGGTACCGGCAACTTCATTCTTACTGAAATGAAGGATAAAGGTCGAGATTTCAATGATGTACTGGCTGAAGCTCAGGCTTTAGGTTATGCAGAAGCTGACCCAACATTTGATATTGAAGGCATTGACGCTGCACATAAACTAACAATACTAGCATCCATAGCATTTGGTATACCACTGCAATTTGATAAGGTTTACACTGAAGGCATAACTCAA
>JBFEVY010000122.1:0-9578 GCA_041546665.1 Spongiibacteraceae bacterium
CATTTACGCCAACGGTAGCGCATATTCTGCAGTTCAAACGGGTCGAGCATTTCTGCTGCGGGGGCGAGGTAGTCGGCCAGCGGTTCGCAATCCGGGTCGAGGTTGATCCACACCCAGCCTCCCCAGGTGTCTACGGCGACCTTGGTCATGCTGGCGCATTCGTCGGTCAGGGCGCCGCCCCAATCTTCGTGATGGGGGATATGGGTATTTTCGCCGTCGAGGTTGAAGCGCCAGCCGTGGAAACCGCAGATAAACTGGTTTCTATCTCCTGACGCGTTTCTTTCACCCGTGGGGATGTCGACCAGGCGGCGGCCCCGGTGGGGGCAGACGTTGTGGAAAGCGCTGATTTTGTCCGGGGCGTTGCGAATCACAATGATCGAATCATCCATGATCTCGTAAGTAATGAAGTTGCCCACTTCGGGGATTTCTTCAAGCCGGCCTGCGACTTGCCATACTTTGCGCCATAGTTTGTCGCGTTCGGCGCGGGCGTAGTCTTCTGAAGTGTAGGCATCGACAGAGTAGGTCAGGGCGTCGGATAGGTCTTCGGTAATGGTGTCGCTGTTACTCATGGCGTCCTCTCTTCCGGATAACGGCGTTATCTGTGCTGGCCACGGCCTTTTTTGTTAGTGTGAATGTCCCGTGACGGATTTGTTATTAAATTGGGTAGTAAAAATATGTCCGTACTTATAAGATGCCATAAAACGCTATTTATGACTATAATTTGCGATGAATTGTTTTTAATATGAAAATTTGTACGCACAAATAATAGTATCTGTCCCATTAGAAGATGGGGCTCTGGATGGAACTATTTCGCGTCTTCCGCCAGGGAAAATATAGCGCTTCTTGGGCATAATGCAGGTGTCGGCCCTGCGCAATACGTGGATTGTCCGCGATAGCCGTCGCCGGCATTGATATTGAGACGCTATGGAAACGAAAGTGAATCGAGAGAAATCTTCTGCTGCCTCGCCGTCATCGAGTGTCGGTGGGAAATCTCAGGGGCCGCTCTATGTGCAGATTGCGCGGGCGCTCAAAGATGAGATCGTGAGTGGGGGCTATCCGGTGGGTTCGCTATTGCCTACCGAGGATCGCCTCTGCGAACAATTTGCGGTAAGTCGCTATACGGTAAGAGAGGCTCTGCGGCGCCTGCGCGATGAAGGCTTGGTTGAGTCCCGCCAGGGGGCGGGGACGGTGGTCGTTCCGCCCCGGTCGTCGGCGTCGGATATCCACCAGGTGATGTCGATAAACGACCTGGTGGCCTTCGCCAATGATGCGCGCTTTGATATTGAGTCCATCAAAATGGTTACGGTGGATCCAAAGATCCGAGAGAGAACGGGTCTTGCTGGTGGGGATGAATGGCTGGAAGTGCGCGGTTACCGGCGTTCTACGCGGGACCGAACCCCGGTGTGTTGGACCGAGTATTACATTAATCGCGAATTTGCCGGGGTGGGGCGGCTGTTGCAGCGCCACACCGGCCCGATTTTTCCGCTCGTTGAGGATATGTTCGGGCAAACCATTGTTGAAGTTGATCAGCAGATTTCAGCGACTCTGGTGTCGCCGGCTCTGGCGGCGGGGCTAGAAGTGAAGGAGGGCTCGGCGGCGCTGGAGGTGCGCCGAACCTATCGCACGGCAGATAACAAAGTGGCGCAAGTCACGATTAATACGCATCCTGCATCGCGTTTCCAGCATTCTATGACGATGCGTAGGGTTGGCGCTTGAGCTGTTTCGAATAGGTGTTAAGCGCTTTCCCGATTGATTGCGGCCTGGATGTAAGCGCAGCCAGATCAGTTGAAAATAACAGTTAAAAACACCACGACGGGAGAGCAATACAATGACCACCGAATCGGGAAATACCTGGCCGGATAGCTGGCTTACACTGGATCACGGTGTGCGCACAGGGCGCTACACCGACCCTGAGTTTGCGCGGCTGGAGCACGAAAAGCTGTGGAAAAAAGTGTGGCAGGTAGCGGCGCGCCTGGATGAAATTCCCGAGCCGGGTGATCGCACGGTCTATGAAATCGGTGAGCAGTCGGTCATTGTGCTGCGTGTCGATGCCGACACGATTAAGGTGTTCAATAACGCCTGTCCCCACCGAGGAACCGCACTGGCGGACGGCCCGGGTTGTTTCGAGCACGACCGGATTATCTGCCCATTTCACGGCTGGCGCTGGAATCTGAATGGCGAAGTCCAGTTTGTTCTGGAACGCGATAACTTCCGCAATGGTGAGCTGCGCGACAGCGATGTGGCCCTGAAAGACATTAACTTTGAAATCTATGCGGGTTTTGTGTTTATCAATTTTGATAAAACTCCCCAGCCTTTTGATGAGTTTATTGAGCCGGTTCGCAAGTTGATTGACGGTTTGGCTGTTGGCGAAATGCATCACTATTGGTGGAAGTCGGTGGTGGCGCCGGCAAACTGGAAGGTCGCGGTGGAGGCTTTTCTCGAAGGCTACCATGTTCCGGCGACCCATCCGCAACTAGAGGTCAAATCGGCGGATTTCATCTACGGCGACGATGTGACCCGTGAAGTGAATTTTTCCCATGCCAACCACGGCTATGAAACCTGGAATAATGGTCACGGACGCTTCTATGGCGGGCCGAATACGCCCATGGCGGGCAAGGTGAATCTGGAAGGGGACCCGGTAGATCTGATGGCCGATCGACTGGAGCTACTGGTCACCGGAATGGATGCCATGGTGCTCAAGGAGGATGTCGCCCTGGTCCGCTCCCTCAAAGGAAAGCCGATCCCCGAGGGCTCGTCGTTGGGTGGGGAATATATTAAAGCGCTATACTCGACTGCGGCGGCGGAAAAGCGGCCTATGCCCGACCTTGATCCCGATATTCTGGCGATGTGGGGCGGCGAGATATTTATTTTCCCCAATCTTATGATTTTGCCCCAGGCGGGTAACGTGATGATGTATCGCGTGCGTCCCAATGGCTTTGATCCGGACACCTGTGTGTTCGAAATATTTTCCACCAAAACCTATCCCGCCGATCAGCCGGTTCCCAAGGCGCAGGTGCAAGCCATGGATGACCCGGGCGATCCAGAGCAGTTTTTACAGATTCCCCGCCAGGATTTCGAAAACCTTCCGCGCATGCAGAAGGGCTTGCATACCATGGGCTTGAAGCAGATCTGGTTCGCCAGCTACTACGAGAAAATCATCATGAATATGCACCGGGAGATGGATCGCTATCTTCATGCCGAGGGCTAGGTGTTTCCGTTGTCAGGGGCGGGTGCGGCGCGCTTGTTCTGCCGTACTAGCCTTTGCATGTCGCGGCTGTAAATAGCCCCGGGATTGTCAAAAATCTTTCCAATAAAACCAACGGCTTACGCGGAAATATGTCCGAATCGTAATTCATGTGTTAGTGCGTAGCTGATAGTATGCACTGTTCACAAGTGTTTGAACCCGCACCCTGTTATTGCGCCTGAGGTGATGTAGAAGGGAGGGAGGTTACACGTATTCGAAATTGTGTCGCAGGCTGAATATAGCAAGGGCCGAGAAATGAAAAAACGCATGCCGCTGTTACTCCTGGTGAGTGTTCTGGTGTTTGGTGGTGTCTTGGGCCTGAAGTGGTTCAGCACCAAAATGATGAATGAATTCATCGACAATATGCCGATACCGCCGGTCAGCATTAACAGTGTTCAGGTTGAAAGGCAGCGCTGGGTTAACAAGCTGAAAGCAGTGGGAACCCTTGTTGCGGTTAACGGTGCCGACCTGACGGCGGAAGCGGAAGGGCGCGTTACCGCAATCTATTTTGAGTCCGGTGATGTTGTTGAGAAAGGACAGTTGCTTCTCAAGATGGAGTCTGCGGCCGAGCAAGGTGAGCTTGATCGGCTGAAGGCGCAGGAGGAGCTGGCGGATCTGAATCGGCGTCGCCAGGCGGATCTGTACAAGCGCGGCACGATCTCTAAATCTCAATACGACACGGCGCTGGCCGAGTTGCGTGCTGCGTCCGCCTCGGTGGCCGCCCAGCAGGGGCGCCTTGAACTGAAGACGGTTGTGGCACCTTTCTCGGGTACGCTGGGGCTGCGTCGGATTACGGTGGGGCAGCACCTCCGGTCTGGAGATCAAATTGCCACTCTGCAGGCACTTGATCCTATCGAGCTGGATTTTTCCCTGCCTGAGCGGGATCTCGGGGCTGTGGCGTCGGGGATGGCGGTATTGGCCTCCATCGATGCCTTTGGCAATGAAGAGTTTGTCGGTGAGATTCTTGCGACCGAGCCAAAAATCGATCCGCAAACCCGCAATTTTGACATCCGCGCGCGTCTGCCAAATCCAGACAGTCGGCTCAAGCCGGGTATCTTTGCCAATGTGACCGTCAATCTGGGTGAGGACCGCGAAGTACTGGTAATTCCTCTGACCGCCGTGCAGTACACGTCTTATGGCGATTCGGTATTTGTCATTCAGCAACAGGAAAATCCGCCCGCCAAGCCCACGGAGCCGAATCCGATGGCGCCCGCTTATACCGACCTGGAAGTCAGTCAGCATTTTGTGCAATTGGGTGAGCAGCGCGGCGACTTTATCGAGGTCGTAAAGGGCCTTGAAGAGGGTGAGCGGGTTGCCAGCAGTGGCCTGTTGAAATTGCGTGGTGGTCAGCCTGTGATCATTGAAAACGAACTGCAGCCCGTTGCCGAGCTGCACCCGAGCCCGGCGCAGAACTAAGCGGCCAGCCACTCGCAGGATAGGGAAAATACATGCATTTCACCGATATTTTCATCAAGCGACCCGTATTGGCGGTGGTTGTCAGCCTTGTAATCCTGCTGTTGGGACTGCGCGGTGGACAAGAACTGAAGGTGAGGGAATACCCCGAGATTCAGAATGCCACGGTGACGATCAGTGTTGTGTACCCCGGCGCGGATCCGGCCCTGGTTGAGGGCTTCGTGACGACGCCGCTGGAGCGGGAGATTGCTTCTGCGGATGGCATCGATTTTCTGACCTCGAGCTCGGGTAATGGCATTTCTACAATTACGGCAAACCTCGCGTTGGACAAGGATCCGAACGAGGCGCTGACGGAGATATCGGCCAAGGTTAATAAGCTGCGCAGTCAGCTGCCGGAGGGCAGTGAAGACCCGATTATTCAGATGGGTGAATCCGGCGCTACGGCGGCGATGTATTTGTCGTTCTCCTCCGAATCGCTCAGCGCCGCGCAGATTACCGATTACGTCACCCGTGTTGTCGAGCCGGAAATTGCCTCTCTGAGAGGGGTGGAAACCGCCGACCTGATGGGGGCGAGAAACTATGCCATGCGCGTGTGGTTTGACCCGGAGCGACTGGCGGCACACGATATGACGGCGGGGGAGGCCTACGCCGCAATTCGCCAGCAGAATGTGCTTTCGGCGGTGGGTGAAACCAAGGGGAGTTACGTCAAGATTGGCCTATCGGCCAAAACTGATCTCAGCGCAGTCGATGAGTTTCGCAAGTTGGTGTTGCGCTCGGACGGCACAAAAATTGTCCGCCTGAAGGATGTGGCGGACGTGGTATTTGGCGACGAGTCCTACGATAGCTTTTCATTCTGGGATGCCGAACCGGCGGTGTTTATCGCTGTGCATGTTCGCCCAGATGCGAACCTGCTCGATGTCACCGCCTCGGTGCGGGAAATCTGGCCGAATATCACCCGCGCGCTACCTGAGGGTATCGATGCCCTGATTTCCTACGATGCTACCGGTTACGTCAATGCTGCAATCGCAGAAGTGCGGGCGACGCTGGTCGAATCTGTGGTGATCGTGATCCTGGTAATCTTCATGTTCCTGGGTTCGATGCGCAGCTCGATCATTCCCGCGGTGACGGTACCCCTGTCGCTGGTCGGCGCACTGTTTCTGATGTATTCGATGGGCTTTTCGATCAATCTGTTGACCCTGCTGGCGATGGTGCTTGCCATCGGAATGGTGGTCGATGATGCCATTATTGTCCTGGAGAATATTCATAGACACATAGAAGACGGCATGGAGCCACGTCAGGCGGCGTTTCTCGGTGGGCGTGAATTAGTCGGGCCGGTTATTGCGATGACGATTACCCTTGTGGCGGTCTATGCGCCAATCGGTTTTCTTACCGGGGTGACCGGAACCTTATTCAGTGAATTTGCCTTTACGCTGGCTGGGGCGGTACTCATTTCCGGTGTGATCGCGCTGACCCTGACACCGATGATGTGCTCTAAGATTTTGCGCCCTAAGAAAGGTAAAGGCGTGACGACCAGCCGACTTGAGCAGTGGTTGGATGAAAAATTTGAACACTGGCGCAAAGGGTTTCGGCAGCAGTTGCACCACGCGCTAAATGGCGTGAACTATCTCGCGGCGTTCGGCGCGATTGTTCTGGCGTCCTGTTACTTCCTGTTCCAAAGCAGCTCATCTGAGTTGGCGCCGCAGGAGGATCAGGGGATCGCTATTCTGATTGCGGAAAGCGATGGCTATTCGACGCCGGACTATTTGGTGCCACCGTTTTTGGAAACCAATCGCCGAGTGCTGGAGCATCCTTCGATTGCCCACACTTTCGCGTTTACGATTTCGGCGGCCGGTTCCACCAGCCAAGGTTTCATTGGCATGCTGGGTACTCCCTGGGAGGAGCGTGATCAGAGCGTTCCCGATGCCGCCACCGAAATCAATGGGCAGGTCTCGAACGCAGCACCGTTGCGTTTGGCAACGTTTACGCCGCCGCCACTGCCCACGGCGGGGCAGGGCTATCCGGTTGAGATGGTCTTGAAGTCCACCGATGATTCGCAAATTCTTGCCGAGGTTGGCGACGAAATCGTCAAGCGCGCACTGGAGACAAAACGGTTCTTCTATGTAGCGGGGCAGTTGCAGTATGACCGGCCAGAGGCGGAGATTGTGATTGATCGCGATAAAGCCGCGCTGATGGGCATCGATATGCAAAGCCTTAGCATGGATTTGACGGCGATGATGGCAGGGGCACAGGTCAACCGTTTTGCCTATATGGGGCGCTCCTACAAAGTGATTACGCAGGTAGATCGCAGTCAGCGCCTCAATCCTGCGCAGCTGAATTCGTTCTATACGCGTACCGGAAACGGTGAGTTGGTGCCCTTGTCGACATTGGTGAAAATTGAACAGCGCACCCAACCCCGGTCGATTTCACACGCACAGCAACTTAATGCCAATACGCTTATTGCGGTTCCGCGTCCGGATGTGACCCAGGGTGAAGCCCTGAAAATTCTGGAGGATATCGCCCACGAAGTTGCGCCGCCCAGCTTCCGTCTGGACTACAGCGGTTCGTCCCGGCAGTACAAAAACGAAGGCCAGGCCTTGCTGTATACCTTTGCCTTTGCGCTGGTCATTATTTATCTGGTGTTGGCGGCGCAGTTTGAATCCTTCCGCGATCCGCTGATCATCCTTGTAACCGTGCCGATGTCGATTTGCGGGGCGTTGCTTTGCCTGAATATTTTTGAGTTTACCAACGGCATGCAGCTCACCAAGTTCCCAGGCATGAGCCTGAATATCTACACCCAGGTTGGGATGGTCACCCTGATCGGGGTAATCTCCAAACACGGCATTCTCATTGTGGATTTTGCCAACCGCCTGCAGGCGCAGGGCATGACCAAGCGCAAGGCGATTGAAGAAGCGACCTCAATTCGTTTCAGGCCGATTATGATGACTACCGCGGCTCTGGTGGTGGCGATGCTGCCCTTGCTAGAAGCCTCGGGGCCGGGAGCGGGAGCGCGGTTTGCACTTGGCATGGTGATAGCCTCCGGGATGACAATCGGTACGATTTTCACCCTGTTCGTTGTTCCGGCGATGTACCTGTTTTTGGGGCGTGATTACGGCCAGTATCCGAAGTTCGGTGGCGCAAGGCTGGTTTCTGAAGAGGGAGAGGCGTATGATCCTCGGCGCTCTGATAGTGAGGATTTAGCGTGATCAAACACAATACTTATTTTGACGGCAATGTTCAGTCTTTGGGCTTTGCAACCGCGGATAAACCTGCTTCGGTGGGCGTGATGGCTGCCGGTGAATACCGTTTCGGTACAGAAGCGCCTGAGCGTATGGAAGTGATAAGCGGCGCGTTGACCGTGTTGCTGCCCGGCGACACCGAATGGCAGACCTTTGAAGCAGGTCAGGGTTTTGATGTTCCCGGTAACAGCGCCTTTGACCTGAAGGTTGCGGTGAATACTGCCTACCTGTGCATTTACGGTTAATTTTTTAAGCATGCCTCTTCCGGCCGGAGTCTCTCGGCCGGAAAACACTCTTCTCTCCCCGTGGCCCCCGTGTTGCTCTTGACGGTAAATCTCTGAATCGATAGAGTGCCGCCCACTCAGGTCAGCTCAATACCACGTTTTTGAGCTGTTAAACGGGAAGTTGGTGTGGATGCAACCGCTCCAAAGCCAACACTGCCCCCGCAACGGTAGATGCTATTGTAATTACCTCCCCGACCAACAAATTCATGGGAAGCCACTGCGCTCAGCGTGGGAAGGCGTAATTACGGCGGCCATTTCAGGCCGCAGCATGAGTCCGGAGACCGGCCCGAGGCCCTGTCCGCACGACGTGCGCACAGGTGATGCGCGATGACGTTGCGGAGGGCGACGCCGAGTGTGAACTTTTGAGCTCACGCCACTATTCCTCCCTCGTTATCTGATACTCCCTCTATGACTCTGGAGATCACGATGACTCAACAACACACTGCTTTTTTCAAGGGCACTCATACCTGCATACTTGCGGGATTTTTGGTTCTGCTTATGGTGTTGAGCAGGCCCTATCCGATGACCGCTGTGGTTCACCTGGCTGACGCGACAAACGCGATATTTTTCCTGGGCGGTCTGATGCTGCTATCCAATCGGCTGTTGCCGGTATTGATTGCATTAACCGTGGTGCTCGACTACGTATCGATTCGCTATTTTGGCACCAGTGCCTTCTGTGTCAGCAAGGCTTATGTCTTTCAATGGCCGGCCTTTGCACTGCTGTGGATGGGCGGGCGCAGCCTGGCCGGTAGCGAAGGCGGGTTGATGCAGTCCGGGCGCATTGTGCTTGGATTTATCGTCCTGCAAACCCTTGCCTTTATGCTGACCTCGAACAGTTTTTACTATCTGTCGGGCCGCTTTGCCGACCCCAATTTTGCGGAGTTGCTGGAGCGAAGCGCCCGCTATTACCCCGGTTATTTGTTTGCCGGCCTGCGCTATGTTGTGGTTGCACTGGTCGCGCTTCAGTTGTTTCGCTTTCTCCGCCGTCGTGGTGAGGGCGAAGTGAGCTGATGTTAGCGTTCTGGGCAGCGTCGGAAATCTCGCTCATTCCTGTTGTCTGGGCGTTGGCGCTGGTCCTGGATCGGCTACTCGGCGAGTTGCCTCGATGGCATCCACTAGTGGGTTTCGGGCGCTGTGCACAGCGCTTGGAGCAGGGGCTGAACCGCGGAGATTGGCGTTTCGTCAAAGGCCTGGTGGCGTTATTGCTGCTGCTCACGCCGGTTTTAGCGTTGGCCTGTTTGCTCCGGGTGCTACCCGCTGGATTGTGTTTTGCTCTCGAAGTCCTGCTGCTTTACCTGGCTATCGGGTGGCGCAGCATGGAGGAGCATATTCTGGTTGCGCAGCAAGCGTTTGATCGGGGCGGCCTGAATGAGGCGCGTCTGGCGGCGGCTAAGCTGGTAA
>JBFEVY010000023.1:0-20585 GCA_041546665.1 Spongiibacteraceae bacterium
GGCCCAATGGCGGCGCATGGCGTCGTCGTGGTGAAAGCGGCGAATCTTGGCCAGCAAATCCGCCTCGTCATCAAAGTAGACCGCGGACTCTTCTGGCAGCAACTCATCAAACCGCGGGCCGCTGTGGGTAAACTGCAAAATACCACTCCCCGCCAGCTGCGCCATCCGCGCCGAGGAATACCAGTAGTCGCCTTCCTGCCGGTTGAGGTTCAATCCCATCCGGGTTCTGGCGAGCACCCGGTCATAATCCCGCCCCCACACCGGCGCCTCGCCAAAGCTGCCAAAGGTCTTGAAATTCATCTCGTCTTTTACCGCATCTTTTATGCGGCCCACCATCTCCAGGCGTTTGGTGAATTCAGTGGCGTTGCTGCAAAACAGCAGGTCGATATCCAAATCGGTCCGCTGGGAATTATCCAGCACCTCAACTGCGCTATCCACCGGATTGGGCATGTGGTACAGGCGCGCGCCGCAGCCCTCAAACTGCTTTAATTCGCGGCGACCGGTAGAGACAAAAACCGCATCCACCACCGAGGCCCGCGACTTGATACGCTCGACATTGCTGGGCACAAACAGCGGGTCATTATTGCAGTGCACCACCACGCAGTTGGGCTGGCTTTTTTTAATCTCCAGCAGGGTGTCATTGCTGATCATGTCGCAGTGACCGGCAATGACCAGATCGGGTTCCATCGCCTCAACCATTTCCATAAGGCGCTTATTAGCCTTGCTCACCCCCAGATCACGAATGCCCAACGGCGCTTCAAAAGCAGCCACATCGCGGTCGCTGAAGGTTTGCAGATAGTGGTCATTTTTTATCAGCCCGAAACTCAGCTTCTGGGCCCAGCTTACCCGCGTAGCGCCGTAGCGTCGCAGTTGCTGATAGGCAATATGTAGAACTCTCATTCCTGTACTCTTTCTCTTATTGACCTGCGCGTCTCTCGATCCGCTTCCCGGGCCATCAAATTATCCGCGTTTCTGATCCAGCAGGCGATAATATACCCCCAGGGTACTCGCCACCTGGCTTTCTAGAAAATATTCTGCGGGCAGCGCAATGTCATTGTCCGCCTCCAGCAAGTCTGCCACTCTGGCCGCAAAGCTGACCACGTCATCGGGGGCAACAAGCCCATGGGGAAAGCCGACTTTGAGCGACTCACTGGCACCGCCGCGGTCATAGGCCACCACGGGCGTTCCCGAAGCCAGCGACTCGGGAACGGTGCGCCCGAAGGGCTCTGCCTTGTTCGACATATGGCAGGTCACGGACGCTAGGTCATAAAACGCGGGAATATCGCTACGGTGCCCAACAAAACTCACCGAGTTTTCCAGCCCCAGCTCCGCGCGCTTGCTCATCAGCTCCTGCAGATAGTGCTGCTTGTCGGGCTCGGCATCACCAACTATTACCCCGTGGCAATCCGGCCGCAGTCGCACCAGACGCGCCATCATCTCCAAAAAGGCTTCCTGCCCCTTCCAGCGCGACAGCCGCCCCGGCATCAGAATAATCTTCTTGCCCACCATATTGGGGTAGTCCGCAAACAGGGCCTGGCGCCAGGCTTCATCGGCCGCATTCTTTTTGAAGGCGGCAGGGTCAACGCCGCGGGGAATCAGGGTAATGCCCGACTCAGCGAGGCCGTAGTTATCCAGAATATAGCGGCGAACACATTCAGAAATCGCAATGGTGTGCTCAGCCTTGGCCATAATCGCGCTGTAGGCGTTCACGGAATACATACCGTGAAAGGTACTAACCAAACGCGGCCGCGTCTGCGGGTCCATTTTCCGCCAGGCCAGCCAGACGATCCATGCCGGCATCCGCGACCGCACATGTACAACGTCTGCATTCAGACTTTCCAGCAGCCTGCGCATGGGGCGCACCTGAAAAATTGATACCAGCGACTTGCGGTGTACCGGCATGGCGATATGCTCGCTGCCATCCGCCACAATCTGTTCGACCAGCCGGCCACCGTTGGAAATGACGATGGAGCGATGTCCGGCCCGGGCCAGTTCACGCGCAAACTCCTGAGTGCCGCGTTCCACGCCGCCGGCATTGAGAGCCGGCAGTACCTGAACGACGGTAAGCCGGCGCTCCGGCGCAGCGGCTGCCTCTACCACCTTATCCACCGATATTGTCTCCCGTAGCCGCTCTGGCCGTTAATCCTGCAAAGTTGATAAACCAGTCTACCGCTCTTTCTGTTTCCCGCAGCGGTGCTGCGGGCGGCGGCAGCGGCCGTGTGAGGTCCGCCGACTCATAAGCCGTTGCCAAGCCCCGCTCGAGCACCCCTTCCATGCAACGGGTCACCCGCGAATCCCGCAGCGGTGCTAAATGCAACAGCCCTGTTGGCGCCGCGGCGCTGAGGCCTTCGTAGACCATAGACACACTGTCACGACTGACCCAGACCTGACCCGCCGCCGCAAGTTGCTGCTGCAGCCAATCCACACCACACTCACTGAAGGGCACCAGTTCGACATTGTCGAGCTTCTGTTGCGCAATTTGATCCAGTACGCCCTCGGGGGTACGCGGCGAGTCCGAAACACACCAACGCACATGAGGCTGCGCCTTGGCGATGGCCGTAACCTGTGCGACAACAGCGGCATCATTCCAGTCAAAATGTTTATTGATACCGCCCAATAACACCAGCCCCCGCCCCGGATTACGGCCCTCGGTCACCGGCTCAATTTTATTGAGCACACCCTGGGAGACAAATATATGGGGCGATTTCCGGGGCGCATCGTGCTCCGGTGCGACAACAACATCAAACAGCGCCAGTGGTATCCGCGGACACTGCAAGACAATAGACCGGGCGCCCATCACCCAGCGCGTCCAGATCAAGGGAAAATGACAATGGCTGCCGGTACCCAGCACCCAGTCCGGCTTTTCCGTCGCGCCAAACTGCGCCAGAAGCGCATCGCGCCCGCGATAGCGAAAAGGGGTTTTGGACACGTCGAGCCAGCGGGTCTCGATCGCCATCCGCGCTTCCAATCTGCGGCAAAAGCCCAGCAGCATGCTGACATGGCCCGCGCGCCCTTCAGTGATCACCCAGAGTTGTAATGGTTTATTCGACACGCAATTTACCTTGAGGACCGATTATCGGATCTGCCGTCTGCCTGCGCCTGCTTGCGGCGCTGTTGACGGCGCTTCTTACGACGCGACTTATCCCACTCCCGGTAAGGCCTGTCCTCGCCCTCCGGTCGCGTCTTGAAGCGCCGGTGTACCCACATGTACTGCTCGGGAACCTGGCGGATATTGTCTTCCAGCGTCGCATTGATCAACCGCGCATCCGCCGCCGGATCCTCACTGGGAATACTGGCGAGCGGAATCACCTCCAGCCGAAACCGTCGACCGCGGTCGAGACGCTGTTGATTGATATAGACCACGCTGGCGCGACCGCT
The DNA here is from genome assembly GCA_041546665.1 of Spongiibacteraceae bacterium. Taxonomy (GTDB): domain Bacteria; phylum Pseudomonadota; class Gammaproteobacteria; order Pseudomonadales; family Spongiibacteraceae; genus Spongiibacter. The sequence goes on from JBFEVY010000023.1 coordinate 3,379, forward strand.
TTTTGCCAGCGTTGTTGTAGCAATGGTCGTTGCGGCCTGCTGACCGAAAAACGACACGAACTCCGCTGACTTGCGGCCGTAATCCTGATCAGGCAGATAGAACAGGCGGCAGCGCTGGCGTAGACGCTTCAAAGCGCGCTTGACGTCTCTTCGGTGAATGGGCTCGCCGTAGCGGCCCCGGGCCCGGCTAAGAATAAACTCCATCACCGGGTTACTGTGTTGCCGATAAAAGGAGTCGGCGGGATAGCGCGAGGCAATCAATGCACCGCTGGTGTCGAGGCCCGTGAAATGGGTGCCAATCACCACCACCCCGCCCTCGTCATTGGCCAGGTACTGCTCGCCAATCAACTCAAAATCAATGCCCAGCCGGTCGATGGGCCGAAACCAGACCCGCAGGGTTTCCAGGGCACCGACGCCCTGATCCCACATTGTGCGGCGCAGCAGGTGCAAGCGCTCGGCATCGCTGAGTTCGGGAAAGCACAAACGCAGGTTCACGTCGGCAACGTAGCGACGCTCCCGGGCAAAGCGAAAAAACAGCTCGCCAAACGCCTGGCCAATGAAATAGTTCACTTGCTGTGGCAACAAGGCCAGCAGATACATGACCGCCACCCCGAGCCAGGTGGGCCAGTAACGCGGATGTAACAATTGTCTCGGAAATGTCATGGTTCGGCTTTTACACTACTACAGCATTTTGCGGGGCCGGCCGACACAATGGGCCTTAATCCCGCCTTAATTTGGGCAATGGCAAAATTACGCGCGCATTGTACACCGAATGATTCCAATCCCCGCTGATAATGGTGATTTTGCCATGATGAACAAACCCGGTCGCACCGGCTTATTTCGACTACTCGACGCAACAAATTATTCACAAAAAGGACTGGCCGCCGCCTGGCGTCACGAAGAGGCCTTCCGCCAGGAATGCATGCTCGCGGCGGTAATGTTGCCCACCGCCTTTTGGCTGGGCCAAACCGCCCTTGAGCGCATTGCCCTCATTATCCCCATCGTACTGGTCATTATTGTCGAGCTGATTAACTCCGCCATCGAAGCGGTGGTAGACCGCATCAGTGCGGACCGCCACCCTCTCTCGGGACAGGCCAAAGACCTGGGTTCCGCGGCAGTAATGATCAGCCTCGGACTGTGTCTTCTGGTCTGGAGCATGATTATTTGGCAACGATTTGCCTGAATCCCGTTATTTCACCGCCACAGACCCGCTTACCGTCTTGACAAGCCGTCGCCAAACCTGAATAATCCCCGGCCTTAATTTCAAGCGCTAGGTTTCGAGGAGTATACAGGTGGCGAATTCCCCACAAGCAAAGAAACGCGCACGTCAGGCGGAAAAACGTCGTTCGCACAACGCCAGTCTGCGCTCCATGGTACGCACCTACCTGAAGAAGGTAGATGCTGCAATTGAATCAGGCGATCAGGAAGCCGCTAAAGCAGCGTACACCGTTGCGGTATCGGTTCTGGATCGGACTGCAGACAAAGATATTTTTCACAAAAACAAGGCTGCTCGCCATAAGAGCCGTCTGAATGCTCGCATCAAGGCAATGGGCGCTGCTGCCTAACCCTGCTTGCAAGCATAAAAAAACCCGCCTTGAGCGGGTTTTTTTATGCTCAGCGGCTTTACCCGCTATACCAGCACCAGATTGTCCCGATGAATCAGCTCCGGCTCATTCAGATACCCCAGCTTAGTGGCAATCTCACCACTGGCAACACCAGCGATTTTTTCCGCCTCGTCGGAATCGTAGTTCACCAGACCCCGCGCCACCTCAAGCCCATCAGGATCGATACAGCGCACCAGGTCACCACGGGAAAAACGCCCAGACACCGAGCGCACCCCCACCGGCAGCAGACTCCGACCCTGCTGGCGCAGAACCCGCGCCGCACCTGCGTCAATATGCAAACTGCCGCGCAGCTGTAACTGCCCCGCCAACCACTTCTTGCGCGCCGCCAGGGGCGGCTGATTCGCTCGCAGCAGGGTACCCAGCTGCTCACCGGCGAACAGGCGATCCAGCACCTCTGGCTCGCGGCCTCCAGCGATCACCGTACTCGCTCCAGAACGCGCCGCCAAACGGGCCGCACGCAGCTTGGTCATCATTCCACCCCGCCCCAGACTACCAGCACTGCCACCCACCATGGCATCGAGAGCAACATCAAAAACCTCGGCCTCGGCAACCAGCTCTGCGTCAGGGCTTTTGCGCGGATCACTGGAAAACAAGCCTTTTTGATCAGTCAGGATAATCAGCGCATCCGCATCGACAAGATTTGCCACCAGCGCCCCGAGGGTATCGTTATCCCCAAAGCGAATCTCATCGGTGACCACCGTATCATTCTCGTTCACCACCGGCACCACCCCCAGATCCAGCAGGGTAAGCAGTGTGCTTCGCGCATTCAGATAACGGTCCCGAGCGGTAATATCATCGTGCCCCAACAAGACCTGCGCGGTGTGCAATCCGTATTGCCGAAAACGGGTTTCATAGGCATGAACCAACCCCATTTGCCCCACCGCCGCGGCAGCCTGCAAACTGTGCAGATCTTCCGGGCGCGAAGTCCAACCAAGTCGGGTCATGCCCTCCGCTACCGCACCGGAGGAGACCAGGATCACTTCCCGCCCGGACTTGCTAAGCTCCGCAAGCTGCCGCACCCAGGCATCCAGCCCTTCCGAATACAAGCCCTGACCATCATTGGTCAGCAGTGCCGAGCCGATTTTGACAACGATGCGCCCCGCGCTTACCAACTCATTTCGCTCAGTTGACACACATCACCTCAGGGCCGATACACCACTTCAACATCATAATCGTCGTCATCATCGTCATCGTCGCCCTCATGAGCGCTGCGCCGGGCCGCGCGACGCTCCTCGGCAAGCTGCTCAATCCGACGGCGCGCCTCCTCTTGCATTGCCCGCTGTTCAGCCTCTTCACGCTCCGCCAGCTCAGGATCTGCAGCAAGCTGCTCATCCCGCGCCTCCAGATAGCTCAGAATATCCTGACACAGCGTCTCAGTATTCGAAGCACTGATCGCCGATATCCGATACACCGGCCCCTGCCAATTCAACTCGTCAAGCACGGCCTGACAACGAGCCTCACGCTCCTCCTCGGGAATCAGGTCGAGCTTGTTCAGTACCAACCAGCGTTCGCACTGAGCCAGCAGCGGACTAAAGCGCTTCAACTCTTCACTGATAACCGTTACCGCTTCCGCCGGGGAGCTGCCGTCAAAGGGCGCCATATCCACCAGGTGTAGCAGCAAGCGGTTACGCGTCAGGTGCTTCAGAAAACGAATTCCCAAACCCGCACCTTCAGCAGCCCCTTCCACCAACCCCGGAATGTCCGCAACCACGAAACTGCGATGCGCCTGCACACGCACTACACCGAGATTGGGCACCAAAGTCGTGAAGGGATAATCCGCCACTTTGGGCTTGGCGGCGGAGACTGCGCGAATAAACGTGGACTTACCCGCATTGGGTAGCCCCAGCAGACCGACATCCGCCAAAAGCTTCAGTTCGAGACGCAGACTGCGCTGCTCGCCATCACTGCCTCGCGTGGTCTGGCGCGGCGCACGGTTGGTACTGGACTTAAAACGCGTATTCCCCAGGCCGTGAAAACCACCCTGAGCCACCTTGAGTGTGTCGCCGGCTTCGCGCAGATCGCCCAATACCTCGCGGGTATCTTCATCGATCACCGTCGTCCCCACCGGAACATCCAGGATCAGGTCGCCACCGCTTTTACCTCGACAGTTACTGCCCCGCCCCGGCTCGCCAGACTCAGCCTGATAAGACCGAACGAAACGAAAATCCACCAGCGTGTTCAAGGCACCATCGGCGCGCAAAATTACGCTGCCACCGTCACCGCCGTCACCACCATCGGGCCCACCCTTGGGGATGAATTTCTCACGCCGGAAACTGAGGCAGCCGTTACCACCGCGACCCGCAGCCACACTGATTACCGCCTCATCTACAAATTTCATTTCGCCACCCTATCTCCGACCATCCCGCAAAAGCCAAGCACTTGCCGTACCAGCCACTTTCACAGTGTACTGAAAATTCTCGCTTACAAACAAAAAAGCCCCGTCAACCGACGGGGCTTTTGCGAACTTCGCGACAGGCTTAAGCGGCAACAATACTGACGTATTTGCGGCTTTTTGGCCCTTTAATCTCGAACTTCACCACGCCGTCAGTTTTGGCAAACAGAGTGTGGTCTGTGCCACAACCTACGTTTTCACCCGCGTGGAACTTGGTGCCGCGCTGGCGAACAATAATGCTGCCCGCGCTAACAACCTGACCGCCGTAGCGCTTTACGCCAAGACGCTTACTTTGTGAATCGCGCCCATTACGGGTACTACCACCAGCTTTCTTGTGAGCCATGAGTTTCTCCTCGTATCTTTAATTAGGCGCTGATACCAGTGATTTTCACTTCTGTGAACCACTGGCGGTGACCTGCCTGCTTCATGCTGTGCTTACGACGACGGAACTTGACGATTTTCACTTTGTCGTGACGGCCCTGCGAAATCACTTCCGCAGTCACTTTTCCGCCTTCAACCAGCGGCGCGCCGATTTTCAGCTCATCGCCATTTTTAACCATCAATACCTGATCAAAGGTGATGGTTTCGCCGGTTGCAACTTCCAGCTTTTCCAATTTGAGGGTTTCACCCTCTACTACACGGTGCTGCTTACCACCGCTAACAATAACTGCGTACATGGGCATTTTCTCCAAGAGCCTGCTTGCAATGCATTTGAGTGTTTGGCCACTGCCACCTGACGGCAACAATGGGACAAGTCCAGGCACCGAGCCCTCGGCTGTCTCAAGACAAACCTGACAAGGACTGCGGTTTTGCTTCAGGGGCGCGAATTGTACGCAGAATCAACCACAAAAACAAGCACACCCCCCAGTAATTCTACTGTTAGCGGCCCAGGAGCGGACATTATCTTGACAGCGTCGGGCTGCGACCCTACGATGCCAGCCGACTCCGCCGTACAAATTTTCTATAAACATGCAGCAAATCCGCAAGCTGGTCGAGAGCGAGTTCAACGCTGTCAACGACTTCATTATCGAACAACTCCACTCGCGGGTGCCGCTGGTAGAAAATATCGGCCATTATATTGTGGAAGCGGGCGGCAAGCGCCTGCGTCCTCTGCTCTCCCTGCTTTGCGCCCGCGCCATTGGCGAATGCGCGCACCACCATATTCAACTGGCCTCGGTAATCGAGTTTATTCACACAGCGACCCTGCTTCACGACGACGTCGTAGACCTGTCTGAGTTGCGCCGTGGACGCCCGACCGCCAATGCCAACTGGGGCAATGCACCGAGCGTACTGGTCGGAGACTTCCTCTACTCGCGAGCGTTTCAAATTCTCGTAGACATTGGCAACATGCCGCTGATGGGCCTGCTGTCCAGCACCACCAACACCGTTGCCGAGGGCGAGGTTCTGCAACTTACCCGGGCGGGAAAACCTGACACCGACGAGCAGACCTACTTTGACGTCATCAACAGCAAGACGGCAATTTTGTTCGCGGCAGCCTGTGAAGGCAGCGCCATTCTCAGCAAGGCCACCGCATACCAACAAGCGCTCCACCAGTACGGATTGAACCTCGGCATTGCGTTCCAGCTGATTGACGACATTCTCGACTACGAAGGCGACCCAGCGGAAACCGGCAAGAATATTGGCGACGACCTGGCAGAGGGCAAACCGACACTGCCACTGATTTACGTATTGAACAATGGCAACGAGCAAGAGAAACAACTGATCTCTGACGCCATCAGCAACAAATCCGCAGAGCAGCTCCCGGCTATTCTGGACACCGTTCAACAAAGTGGTGCACTGGATTATTGCAGAGCCAAAGCCAAGCACTTTTCCGACAGCGCGATCGATGCACTGTCCAAACTCCCAGAGAGCGAAGCCAAGACCGCACTTACCCGCCTGAGCGTCATCGCACTGCAACGCAAATCCTGAACACTATCCACCATTCCAGTTAGGCACATCGCAAGAAGACCGCGGTACAATTCTTGCGATACTATGTCCATGCCCATATACACAGCTTGCGGGATAGGCCCGACAGTGTCAGCCTCGCAACACCCATAACTCGCAACACCCATTAAGAGGAGCGCAACGTGGTAGGCGGTAACAAGGAAGGCATTCAAACAGAGCAGTGGCAGCGTTTACGGGATCTTGCCCACGAGTGCACCACCCCGCTTCAGCAACGCTTTGTTAGCGACCCGTCCCGGGCCGAACGCCTGAGCGCCACCCTGGGCCCGCTGTACCTAGACTACTCAAAACACCACCTCGACAGCGACATCCTGGCGGCGCTACAACAACTGGCCGACAGCGCTCAGCTCGCCGAGAAGTTTCAAGCCGTTTTCGATGGCGAGGCTGTCAACAATACTGAAAGCCGCGCAGCCAATTACGCCAGCCTGCGCAGCTGGGCGGACGACAATTGCGCTGAGACTGAAATCAACACGATGTACCAGACAATGCTGGCAATGACAGACAGCATTACCGGCGCCGACTGGCGCAGCGCGACCGGCAAAGCCTTTACTGATGTGGTTAATATTGGCATTGGTGGCTCAGATTTCGGCCCGCGCCTGTGCTGCGACGCGCTGCCAAAAGCAGGCGGCGCGCCACGACTGCACTTTCTGGCCAATATCGACCCGGGCTGCGCCAGCAAACTATTCGAGATTCTGCCCGCGGACAGCACCCTGTTTATTGTCGCGTCCAAGTCCTTCGGCACCCAGGAAACCCGCGCCAATGCCCAGGCCGCCAGAGCCTGGCTAGCCCAACAAGGCATCGCTGACAGCGACGCCCAGTTTATGGCCATCACCTCCAAACCGAGTGCCGCTGAAGCATTTGGCATTGCCCAGGACAAGATTCTGCAGGTCCCGGAGTGGGTAGGCGGTCGCTTCTCGGTATGGTCAGGATTTGGCATGGCACTGGCCCTGCACGCTGGCCCAGAGGCCTTCCGCGCCTTTCTTCGCGGCGGCGCCCTGGTCGACAAGCAACTTCGCCAAGCACTGAACACGAATCTGTACCAAGCCGCCCCCGTTACGCTGGGGTTACTGGATGTTTGGTACCGTAACGGCTGGGGGGTCAGTTCACAGGTAATCCTTCCCTACGAACACCGGCTGCAACTGCTGCCCACCTACCTGCAACAATTGTTTATGGAAAGTGCCGGCAAGTCAGTGACCGCCGACGGCCTACCCCTGCGCTGCACCAGCGGCACCGTGATCTGGGGAACCGAAGGCACGAACGGCCAACACTCCTTCCACCAGCTCCTGCACCAGGGCAGCGATATGATTCCCTGCGACTTTATCGCCGCCCGCCACAGCGACACACCACTACCAGGCCAACACCCCGCCCTGCTGGCAAACTGCCTGGCACAAAGCCTGGTACTGATGAAAGGACAGTCCGCTGAGGAAGTCTCAGCACAACTACAGAAAGACGGCATGGACGCGAACAATGCCGATTTACTGGCACGCCACAAAGCGATGCCGGGCAACAAACCTAGCACCACCATCTTACTTGATGGCGTCACCGCAGAATCCCTCGGCGCATTGATCGCGCTCTATGAATACCGACTGATGACAGCGAGCTTCATCTGGAATATCAACCCCTTTGACCAATGGGGCGTGGAGTTAGGAAAAGTTGTTGGCACCGGCGTTCTGCAGGCCCTGGAAAGCGGCGACACTCCGCCCGACATGGACTCATCAACCGCAACCCTGCTCGCCAAGTTACGGGGCTAAGCCCAGATAAACACACACCCGCACTGAACGGGTGTGTGAAGGCTCACCTTACAGCAGCGCCAGCAGCTCGTCAGTTTTCTCCTGCATAAGCGCAGTATCGGCCCGACTCTCAACATTGAGGCGGACCACTGGCTCGGTGTTCGACATCCGCACATTAAAACGCCAGTTGCCAAAGTTCATACTGAGACCGTCGGTGTAATCCACTGCCTCCGCAGACGCCGCGTAACGGGACTCGATCGCCGCGATGACCGCCTTGGCATCCGCCACCTCGCGGTTGATCTCACCACTACAGGGAAACGCCGCAACTCGCTCCTCGACCAGCGACGACAGGCTCGCGCCCTTGGCCGACATCAACTGGGTGACCAGCAGCCAGGGAATCATGCCACTGTCGCAGTAGGCGAAGTCGCGAAAATAGTGGTGGGCGCTCATCTCGCCGCCATACACTGCGTTTTCTTTGCGCATCCGCTCTTTGATAAAGGCGTGTCCTGTCTTGCTCTGTACCGCCTCACCACCGCTTTTTTCGACAATATCGATCGTATTCCAGGTGAGACGTGGATCGTGGACGATTTTTTCGCCCTTGGATTGCAGCAGAAAACTTTCTGCAAGCAATCCAACAACGTAGTAACCCTCGATAAACTCGCCGCGCTCATCAAAGAAGAAACAGCGGTCGAAGTCACCATCCCAGGCAATCCCCAGGTCTGCCCCGTGCTCGCGAATGGCATCAATCGTCGGCTGGCGATTTTCGACCAGCAGCGGATTGGGCACCCCGTTGGGAAAGTGCCCATCGGGCTCGTGATGTACCCGAATAAATTCAAAGGGCAGATGCGCCTCCAGCAGATCAACCACCCGGCCCGCGCCACCGTTACCGGCGTTGGCCACAATTTTCAGCGGCTTGAGTGAGGCAACATCCACGTAGCTGAGCAAGTGCTCAACATAGGCCGCTGCAGTATCCAGCGCCTCTAAGCTGCCGCGCTCCGCCACCGGGGCGAAATCGTTTTTTTCCGCCAGGGCCTTGATATCAAACAGCCCGGTATCGCCGCTGATAGGCTTGGAGCCCTCGCGCACGAATTTCATGCCGTTGTAGTCTTTCGGGTTGTGGCTGGCGGTGATTGCGATCCCCCCATCCATTTCGGCATGGGCCGTCGCAAAATAAATCTCTTCCGTCCCACACAGGCCGATATCAAACACATCGACTCCGGCATCGCGCAAACCTTCCGTCACCGCCGCCTTGATCGCCTCGCTGCTGAGGCGAATATCGTGCCCGACAACCACTTTCTTGGGCTTGATCACTTCCGCAAATGCGCGCCCAATACGGTAGGCGATATCTTCGTTCAGCTGATCCGGAATACGGCCCCGCACGTCATAGGCCTTAAAGCAACTCAGTTCAGTCATACTCACGCCATATCCTCAGAGTAAATGTGCTCGTACACGTAATTGGTCGCCTCGATAAAGCCCGGCACGCTGCCGCAATCGAAACGCTTACCGCGGAATTTATACGCCAGCACACAGCCATTTTGCGCCTGAGTCATCAGTGCATCCGTCAACTGTACCTCGCCATTTTTGCCCGGCGGTGTATCGCGCAACACATCAAAAATGTCGGGAGTCAGGATATAACGACCGATAACGGCCAGGTTGCTCGGCGCATCTTCCGGCTTGGGCTTTTCCACCATATCGCTGACGCGGTACAAACCGTTGCCCATCTCTTCGCCGGCAATCACACCGTATTTTTCAATATTCTCCATTGGCACTTCCTGGATGGCGACAATGCTGCAGCGAAACTGATTGTAGAGCTTCACCATTTGCGCCAGAACACCATCATCATTGGGGTTCAGACAAAGGTCATCCGACAGTATCACCCCAAAGGCTTCATTGCCGACCAGGCACTCCCCGGTGAGAATAGCGTGACCCAGGCCCTTCATCTCCCGCTGGCGGGTCATCATAAAAGTGCCCTCATTGAGCACCGTACGAATACTGTCGAGATACTTTTCCTTGCCGCTGCCGGCAATCTGATGCTCCAACTCGTAGCTAATATCAAAGTGGTCTGCAATCGCCCGCTTACCGCGTCCGGTAACCAGCGCTATCTGCTTCAACCCCGCCGCGATCGCCTCCTCAACCCCATACTGCACCAAGGGCTTGTTCACAATGGGCAGCATCTCTTTGGGCATGGATTTTGTTGCGGGGAGAAATCGGGTGCCGTAGCCGGCCACGGGGAAGAGACATTTTCTAATCATAGTAATTCCTGTATTTCCTATTACCGGGGAGAAGTTCTCGGTCTGAATACGACCGTAGAGCGCGAATTCAACATTGCCAGGACATCAGCCCTGTGTTCAAGCATCTGCGCCTCATTATTGTGGCGCGACGAGACAATCAGGTTTAAGCATATAAACATTTGCTTATGCTGGAGAAATTCTCCCAATAGTTCAACAAATTGGCAACATGCCGCTAAGTATGTTTGATCAACATAACACGGTTGTGACAGCAAGCATCACGCCAATGTTGACATTTACGGGTGATTCCCAAAACCTTGTGATAAGATGCGCCAAACCTCACATTCAAGGACAGATTTACAGCAAATGTCACTGATACATCAAAGCAGTTTCTCGAAACAAGAACTCATCGACTGCGGACACGGCCGCCTATTCGGCCCCGGAAACCCCCGCCTCCCTGTGGACAATATGCTGATGCTGGATCGCATTACCCACGTCAGCACCGAAGGGGGCAATTACGGTAAAGGTGAGCTGCGCGCCGAGCTCGACATCAACCCCGAGCTGTGGTTTTTTGACTGTCATTTTGTCGGCGATCCGGTCATGCCAGGCTGCCTGGGGCTAGACGCCATGTGGCAACTGGTTGGCTTCTACCTCGGCTGGAGAGGCAATAACGGCAAGGGCCGGGCTCTCGGCGCCGGAGAGATCAAATTCACCGGGCAAATTCTCCCGGACGCCAAACTGGTTACCTACAACCTGCATTTCAAACGCATTATTGAGCGTAAACTGGTGATGGGCATCGCTGATGGTGAAGTCGCTGTTGACGGCAAGGTGATCTATACGGCCAACGACCTGCGCGTGGGCCTGTTTAAAGATGATGCCAGCTTCGCCTAGCAACGAATTCTGATAATTAAGGAGAGTTTTCATGAAACGTGTTGTCGTGACAGGCATGGGCATCGTCTCAAGCATCGGCAATAACCTCACCGAGGTCCTCAGCTCACTGCAAGAAGGCCGCTCTGGCATTACCGCCAACGAAACCTACAAAGAAATGGGCTTTCGCAGCCAGATTTCAGGGTCGATAAAAAACCTCGATTACAAAGACTTCATTGACCGCAAACAATTGCGCTTTATGGGCGACGCTGCGGCAATGGCTTACATTTCCATGCAACAAGCGATCAGTGATGCCGGGCTGAGCGAGTCCGACCTCGACAGCGAGCGCACCGGCATCATCGCCGGCTCAGGCGGCGCATCCTCGGCAAACCTCATCGAATCTGCAGACATCTTGCGAGAAAAAGGCGTTAAGCGTATCGGGCCCTACCGCGTCACCCAGACCATGGGCAGCACGGTTTCGGCCTGCCTCGCAACCCCCTTCAAAATCAAGGGCGTCAATTACTCCATCTCCTCAGCCTGCGCCACCAGCGCCCACTGTATTGGCAATGCGGCAGAACTGATCCAACTGGGCAAGCAGGACATCATTTTCGCCGGCGGCGGCGAAGAAGAGCACTGGAGCCTGAGCTGCCTGTTCGACGCCATGGGCGCGCTGTCGACCAAGTACAACGATACCCCGGCCACGGCATCTCGGCCCTATGACGCCAACCGCGACGGCTTTGTCATTTCCGGCGGCGCCGGCATGATCGTGCTGGAAGAGCTTGAGCACGCCAAGGCCCGCGGCGCAAAAATTTACGGTGAACTGGTGGGCTACGGCGCAACCTCTGACGGCTACGACATGGTTGCCCCCAGCGGCGAAGGCGCTGCGCGCTGCATGCGCCTGGCTCTGCAGGGCATCGAAGGCGAAATGGACTACATCAACTCCCACGGCACCTCAACACCGGCCGGGGACATGCAGGAACTGAAGGCCATCAAGCAGGCCTATGGCGACAAGCCCATCCCGGTCATTGGCTCCACAAAATCCCTGGCGGGACACTCTCTGGGCGCAACCGGCGTTCAGGAGGCCATCTTCTCGTTGCTGATGATGGAAAACAGCTTTATCGCCGCCTCGGCAAACATCAGCGAGCTGGACCCCGAGGCAGCGGGTGTTCCAATTGCAACGGAACGGCGCGATGGCGTGACCTTGAACAAGGTCATGTCAAACAGCTTCGGCTTTGGCGGCACCAACGCCAGCCTGGTTTTTCAGCGCTACGAGGGCTAAGTCCTCTTTCAACAAAAAAGCCCGCACTCAAATGAGGCGGGCTTTTTGCATTTAGCACCATATAGATGCAATTCTAACCTTTCTACACAGCGCTCATTTTCTTACAGAGCGATCCACCAGCTCGAAATAATGACTCAATGGCTGCTCCTGCGGCACGGCCTCTGCTTCAGCAATGGCAGACGGCATTTCAGTGAACAGAAAGTGCAGCACCGGCACCATTAACAACAAGGCCACGGGCTTCCAGGAATCAAAGAAAGAACGTGATCCCGCGCTACCAGAGAACGCATCAACACGCCTAAACCTTATGAACACTACAGACCTCCAGGCATTAAATCGAATACCCAGACATAACGATTCCCTTTTATGTCCGAGCGGTTATTCCGCAATGCGCCTTCGCGCCCACATCCAACGTCTGTGCAATTTGCTGTAACGAGCACATAGAGTGCCAATTCAACAAAAAAGTTCCTAGACAAAATATCTTATTTTGTGGCGCCTTTCACGCGCCACACGCAGCAAACGCCACCTCTATCACACCAAAACTTAGGCGCGATAATTTTTTACCCGCGCCGAAGGGCGCTAATATACATCACTCAGGTAAATTGCGTTAACACGCTCTCCACGCTCAAACGTTGCGCCAATGGGAACCACCACCAACGCATCACTCCAGGCAACAGAGCTCAGCGCGCCAGAGCTCTGTTGAGGATGCAGTTCAGCCCAGATTTCACCGTCGCGCTCCCGCAATCGTGCCCGCAGATACTCCTGGCGCGACCCCGCTCTGGGCCAATCGAAATCAGCCATGACCGGCCATAATCTCGGCAGCACCGCTTGCACACCAAGCATCCGCAACAAATACGGCCTGACCAGCAGAGCAAAGGTGATGAAACTGGAAACCGGATTGCCCGGCAAACCAAAAAACGGCACCTCCCGTGAGCGCCCCGAGCTCGGCAACCAGCCGTATGCCAGCGGTTTTCCAGGTTTAATCGCCAAGCGCCACAGGCTCAGTCGCCCCAGCGCCTCAATCTGCGCTTTCACGTGATCTTCTTCGCCAACGGACACACCGCCGCTACTCACAACCACATCAGCAAGTTCCCGCGCCCGATCCAGTGCCTCGCGGGTCGCCTCAGCGGTATCGCCAACGATACCGAGATCGATGACCTCCAGCCCCATTTTCTGCAACAAGGCCGCCAGCATGGGCCGATTGGAGTTGTAAATCTGTCCCTGCCTCAGTGGTACACCCGGCTCGACCAGCTCATCACCGGTCGACATGAGTGCAACCTTGAAACGCTTTCGCACCATTACAGAGCAAATACCGACCGAGGCTAACAACCCCAAGTCAGCAGGTACAAGTTGATGACCACAGGGCAATACTACCTGCCCCTCAGCAATATCCTGCCCCTGCGGGCGAATGTGCTGGCGAGCCGTCGGCGTGATATTGACACGCACCTCGCCCGCCTCTTCCACACAATCTTCCTGGGCGACGACACAATCGGCCCCCTCCGGCAGCTCGGCACCGGTGAATATTCTGGCTGCGGAAGCCGGCTGCAGGGGCTCAGGGGCCACACCCGCGGGAATCCGCTGACTTACTGGCAAAACGCTGCCACCCTGCAGATCGCAGAGTCTCAACGCAAAACCGTCCATTGCACTGTTATCTGCCGGCGGCACATTGAGCGGCGCCAGAATATCTTCGGCAAGCACCCCACCGAGCGCATCAGCCAGCAACACCGACCGCACCGCCGCGGCGGGCGCATCGGCCAGCAACTCGACCAGGGTATCCTCTACTGACCTCAAGGCCACTAGCTATCCTCTCCTTGGCGAGTATTAAGCACGCCGACAAAGTTGCAGGGCCGGTGGCGGCTGTCCAGTTGTTCGGCAATCACCGAGGTCCAGGCGGTGCGACAGGCCCCCGTAGAGCCCGGCATACAGAAAATGACCGTGTTATTGGCATAGCCAGCCAACGCCCTGGACTGAATCGTGGACGACCCAATTTCCTCATAGGAGACCGCCCGAAAAACCTCGCCAAAACCCTCAATCGCTTTGTCGAACAGCACCGACACCGCCTCCGGGGTAGAATCCCGCCCCGAAAACCCGGTGCCCCCCGTAATCAGCACCGCCTGTACACTCTCTGCCGCGATCCACGCCGAAAGTACAGCCCGAATCTGGTAGATATCATCTTTGACAATGCGCTTGTCCGCGAGGGTATGTCCCGCCTCGGTTAAGGCCTCCACCAGATAGTGACCCGAGGTATCAGTCTCTTCCGTGCGACTGTCAGAAACTGTCAAGACCGCAACCTCAAGGGCGCAAAATGCATCACTCGCAGACATTAATTTTCTTCCTCGCAAAGCGATTTAATCAGTTTGGGTAGCCAGGCCCGCCAGGGCAATTGCTTGATGCCGAAATTGCCTAACAGCTTTTCGCATGAAAGCTCGGGAACCCACGGCTGCCAGGACTCCCCCGCATCGCCCTCACTAATCGCTGACGATGCCAACAAAAACTGTGCCGCATAGGCATAGACCACTTCAACAAACTCGTAGGTTCCGCAGGCGCCGCTACTGTTGTAGTGAAAGGCACCCCGGCACTCGGCGCCACAGGCCAGCTGATCCGTCATCGCGGAAAGCACCCGCGCAAGATCAGCTACGGGGGTTGGGCAGGATTTATAGTTATTTTGCAGCGTTCGGGGCAGCTCCTGGCGAAGCGCACTGACACATTCCGACAGCAAACCACCCGGCGCCGTTGACAGCACCGGACCAACCCGCAGAACCAGGCCTTGCAAATCTGTCAGTGCCGCCACGCGCTGTTCCGCAGCATCCAGCACACAGCTCAACTCACTCGCGGGTTCGAGAGCGGCATCTTCGACAACAGGCCCTGCCTCCGCAATGCCCTCAAACACACGCCCATCACCAAGCATCAGATAGCGCGCCGCCAATGCCGAGCAGCGGCCCAACAAATTGCGATGAAGTTCTACCAGCTCGACAAGGTCGCTGCCCTTGCGCAGAGATTCACTCCCCCAGCAAAGATCTACAACAACTGCATTGGCCAATTGGCTATCCGACAATAAGGAAACCGACGACGGCGAGATATCGATCACGGCCCGGCCGCGGGAGGTGAACTGTGCGCGCACCGCCTCGGCGACGGCACAGCCTGTAGAAATTAAAACCGTGTTTACAGAAGACACAATGCCGCCACTTTACCGTGCACCCCTAGACGCTCACCCAACCGCTAACTTACTTCCTAATGGCAGCCCTGACAAGCGGAAGAAAACGAGAAAAACCTTATATATTAACCGCTTGCCAAAGCTCAAAGCCCCGAAAATCGGGGCTCAAAGCACTGCATTTTACCTTACTCGTTCACAGCTCAGAACGGGATATCATCATCAAAGTCGTCGAAGCCACCCGCGGGCGGAGCGCTCGGCGCAGGAGCAGGAGCGGATTGCTGGGGACGACGCTGAGGTGCGGCTTGCGGCGGCGGTGCACCATAGCTATCGTCATAGCCGCCACCAGAAGACATGCCACCACCACTACGACTGTCCAGCATCTGCATTTCAGCCGCGACGATTTCTGTGGTGTAGCGGTCCTGACCACCCTGATCTTGCCATTTACGAGTACGCAACGAGCCTTCTACGTAAACTTTGGAGCCCTTTTTCAGGTATTCCCCAGCAATCTCGGCCAGACGATTAAAAAAGACAACCCGGTGCCATTCAGTACGCTCTTGCGGCTGTCCGGTTTGCTTGTCTTTCCAGCTCTCACTGGTGGCGATAGTGACGTTGGTCACCGCGCCCCCCGATGGCATATAGCGGGTTTCCGGGTCCTGTCCCAGATTCCCCACCAGGATGACTTTATTAATACCACGCGCCATGCGCACTCTCCTTTCGTTATTCATTGTGCAGAATCAACTGCGAATCCACGACTATACCGGAATCACATTGGCAGAACTATTGCCCCAGGACACTCAGGTATAAAGACGGAATGCTCCGGCGCAAAGGCAGAACACTGCGCCACGTAAAAAACACCAGTATAGAATCTAATTATGATGGACGCTCAATACCAACCGGCAGCATATCCTTGTTGAACTCGGGTACCACCCGCAGATAAGCCAGTTGCTGATCCTCGAAAACCGTCATATCCAGCGCGCCGGGCAGCGACAAAACCTCTTTCTGCAACCGGGCGGTATCCCACTGCGCCAGCTGCCAGCGAAGGGTCAGACTCTCGGTCTTGATCGGAGGCTCCATCGGCCAGGCAATCACCAGCCAGACGACGCAAAGCACCGCTGCCGCCATAAAGACCGCCATGGCTCCCCAACGGCCACTGACCCAACCGCCCAACGTGCCACCAAAAAAGGCACCGAGGAACTGAAAGCTCGAATACACCCCGGTAGCCGTACCCTTACCTCCGGCGTATACCGTCCGCGTCAGCAATGAGGGCAACGTCGCCTCAAGGTAGTTAAAACCAAAGAAGAACACCAGCAATACACCGCCGAGCATCAGCACACTGCCAGGCAGCACCGCTGCGCCCAACATTGCCATAACCGCTACACCAATAACCAGCAGAAACATTTCTCGCTGGCGACCATTGCGTTCACTGTAAATCATCAGGGGCAGCATCAAGATAAACGACAGCAACATGACCGGCAGATAAAGGTGCCAGTGTCCGGTACGCGCCAAACCGTAGGTCTCAAGCTGGGAGGGAATCACAACAAAAATCGCCATCAGCATCGCGTGCAGGGCAAACACACCAATATTCAAGCGCATTAACGCAGGATCCCGCAGGCAATCGCCAAGCATTCCCGACAGCGGCCGGCTGGATGGCTCATTAATCTGCACCCGCACCGACGGCACCACAAATATGGCGATCAGCACCCCGGCGGCGCCGAGCAAGGCCGTGGCGACAAACAAACCGGAGATACCAAACTGCGTCGCCAGCATCGGCCCCAGAATCATCGCCACCGTAAATGCCAGGCCGATGCTTCCGCCAATCGCGGCCATCGCCTTGCTGCGATGCTGCTCCCGGGTTAAATCGGCCAGCAATGCCGTTAGCGTACTGGCAATCGCCCCCGCGCCCTGCAGCATTCGCCCGATAATCACCTCAAAAATATTATCCGCTCCCGCCGCCAAGAGGCCACCGAGCACAA
>JBFEVY010000376.1:0-3141 GCA_041546665.1 Spongiibacteraceae bacterium
AGGAAGTATCAGAATGGATTTGCTGATTGAAAATGCACTGCCCGCCGAGTATTACCGGGAGCTTGAAGCCAGTTTCCCCGGGCGGGAAACTTTCAAGGCGGTGTTGCAGGCCGCCTGTGCGGCGACGGATGACAATAAGTCACTGCGGCGGGGCTTGCGGCATTTGCGGCGCGCCAATCGCCGCGTCAACCTGCCTTCGCAGTTTGTGATTGCCAATTCGGCGGTGCCCGCGCTTTGGCGGGAATTTATTAACTTCCACAGTTCGGATACGTTTTTTCAGCAGTTACTCGATATTTTTGCCGAGCAGATTGAAATACATTTTCCCGGATTGATAGAGGGCGGGCTCGCCAGCGAGCGCCGCGGCGGGGCGGGAGAGCAGCGAATCAAACTGGATGCGCTGTGCGCAATAAATACGCCGTCGTGGCGGCGAGGGGAGATCACCGGCCCGCACACGGATCACCCCAATAAATTGTTTGTCGGGCTGTATTATTTTCGCAGCGAGGGCGACTCTGCGGGCGGTGACTTGCTGTTATACAAACGCCTGGAGCCGGTGACCGCGGCGAACCTGAAGTGGCCCAAGCCGGCAACGGTTGAGGCAGTTGCCAGGGTGGAGTATGCACCTAATACCTTGGTGATCCTGCTTAATACCCCGGCCGCGGTTCACGGGGTTACACCGCGAGGCAGATCAAAACTTCCGCGGCGGTTTGTGAATTTTATCGCGGAAGGGAAAGCCGTTGCCGAGCATGCGGCATTGAAGCTCTAGCCCAGAAACGTTAAGCCGGGAAATTTAGGTTCATCGCTGATTCGGGTGGTAGGTTGCAGTTGAGCCCGCAGGGCGAAGCGTTTTTCTGTGAACACCGCAGGGCGGTAACCGCAACATAGCCAAGCACTTCTCCCAACGTTGTGCTTCGCTTTGCTCAACGGCAACTTACAACAGCCACCCTCTGTACATCAACATTTACCATGAACCAAAAACTTTAGCCCAGCACAGGAGCCTTTTCAGCGGCTAACGGCCTGGTCAGTACTTTCTGCTTGGGCGTAGGCAGTGCTCCCAGTTCCCGAACCCGGTCATAAATTGAGCGCAGGTGGGCATCATAGCGTTCTGCGGGGTGAAACGGACTCGGCTGATAATTGGCGAGGGTGGCAATGCTCTCGCGTTCGATCAGGTCTACGCCGAGCATGTGTTGAATAATCTTTGCGTGGGTTGCCTTGGGTTGCGCACTTGCGGGGCGCAGGCTGATCACCGCTTTGTCCATGGCGACGGACTCCGACAACATGCTCAGGCTGTCTTCGGTGCAAAAGATACGTTCCGCCGCTCCCAGATAGGCGTCCAACGATTTCTGATTGGCTTCTTCCCCATACCAGATGGCCGATTCGCAGATTTCCGGCCCGCAGGTCTTGCGCACAATGGCCAGCCCATCCGAATTCGTGCGGCGCGAGGTGCTGATCAGCCAGCGAACGCCATGAGACGCGCTGAGCGCTTTCATGGCCTCAACGAGAGCGAACCAGTCGGCGGTGTGGTATTCATAGCCGCTGCCGTCGCCGCCGATCAACATGGTCCACAGTGGGGTATTTCCCGCTGTATGTTGAATTTCCGCGCCTGCCTGTTGGCACGCTTCGCGATTGGTTTTGCACAGGGCGATTCGGGTCGCGATGGCGTTGGCTTGTCGCGGATTGCCAAACGCGGTGGCGTGGGCGGTAACCAGGTCTGTTCGCAGGCCGTAGTGATTGCCGATCAAAATATTTGGGATCTGCCAGTACTGACTCAGAGCAATATTCAGGGCGACGGTATTGCCGCCGAAGGAGATGATCAAATCGGGAGTGTACTGGGGCAGCGTTTCGAGGTTGTGGCCAGCAATAACGGCTTTTTGAGCTGTGGTAAAGCCGGAGCTTGCAAGTCTGCGCAGCGGCCTGTTTAGCAGTTTCAGCCGGGGTTTGGCGCGCAGAAACTCAATATGGCAAGGCCGCTGTTCCTCTGCGGCAATCAATCTGGCCATGCCCTCGGATTGCGAGCGGTGTCCGGGCTTACCGTCGTGAAGAACCAGAATCCGCAGGCTTTGCATAATGACCTCTTTGCAACACAAGAATACGAGGTCTTTATTTAATCGCCGTAAAAAGACAGAAACGTGAAGCTGATATAACAATTGCGTGATGCTACGCGCGGGTGAGTGATTTTTGGCCAGTGTGGCGAGTGAGTTGTTTTTTTGTGGAGTGAATATGTCTGATTTATCGGCCCAAACATCACTGGCGTGTTATGTGATCAGCCTCAATGCCGATGGCGACGATACCGTCAGTTTGTGCGATGCCCTAGCGGAGCAGGGTATTACAGCGAAAGTGTTTCCGGCGGTGGATGGCCGCAACGGCTACCCCGATTTGCAGGAGGGGGAAAAGAAAAATGTTTCCCTGGCGATGATACGCAATAAGCGCTACCTCACGGCAAGTGAAATGGGCTGTTATCTGTCGCACTACCGGGCAATAAAAGCGGCCTTCGATGACGGCCGGGAGTTTGTCTGTGCATTGGAGGACGATGTCGTGATTGAGCCACAGTTTGCCGCTGTGCTGCTGGCCTTGCTGGACAGAAATCTGGAAATGGTGCGGCTGATGGCGCTCAAACTGCGCCGCAGAAAGGTGTTGGGCGAAATCGCCGCTGGCGTGCAGTTGACCCGGCCGGAACGCGGTACGCTAGGCACCCAAGCCTACTTGATGAACCGGGAGGGGATGCGGAAGTTTCTCGCTCACGCCAGTTCAATCTACGAAGCGATCGACCACGTATTTGATCACTTTTACTTGTTCGATCTGGATACCTATTCGGTGGAGCCACACATTGCCTACGAGCAAGCAAGGGAAAGCAGTATCAAGAAAAGGCCGGCAGCTGCGTCCCGCGTGCCCACCCTGTTAGAACGACTGGCTTTTCGACCAGTGAAGCTGTACTTCAGCCTGCGCCGCCATCTTTATTTGTGGCGTCGCAGAAAGGATTTTTACCCCGCAGAGTTCGCAGACGTCCGGCCTGGCAAGAGCCCCCGCTTGCGGGGCAAAGGCTTGGCCGCGAAAGCGCTTGATTAATTGGGGTCAGAGTAACATTTTGAAAAATGTTACTCTGACCCCAATTTTAATAACATCTTACGTGGATCGCTGCGCGGC
>JBFEVY010000271.1:0-5010 GCA_041546665.1 Spongiibacteraceae bacterium
AGATATCGGCGATCAGCAGTAGGAGCCCAAACAGGCTGGTAATGCGGATTTCCATAACAGCGTTCCTGAAGAAGGTGGGCCGAGGCGATTGCACTCAGCCCACCTGGGTTAGGCAGCCCGATTGTCTGGGTTTAGTTATGGGCGTGCAGCATCTCGTTCAGTGCAATAGCTGATTTGTTGGTCAGCGCTTCGATTGCCCCGTTTTTGGAGTTGCGGCGGAACAGCAAGTCGGCCTGGCCAGCCAGTTCGCGGGCTTTGACAGTGCCGACAACATCACCTTTGTCATCAATCATGCTAACCACGGAACCCGCAGTGATATACAGGCCAGCTTCGATGGTACAGCGATCACCAAGTGGGATGCCAACACCGGCGTTGGCGCCGATCAGACACTCTTTACCGACGGAAATAATAATATTGTTGCCGCCGGACAGGGTGCCCATGGTAGAGCAGCCACCGCCGAGATCTGAACCGGAGCCGACCATGACGCCCGCTGAGATGCGGCCTTCGATCATACCCGGGCCTTCGGTGCCGGCATTAAAGTTGACGAAGCCCTCGTGCATGATGGTGGTGCCTTCGCCAAGGTAGGCACCCAGGCGAACCCGAGCGGTGTGGGCAATGCGCACACCGGATGGCACGACGTAGTTGGTCATTTTGGGGAATTTATCCACGGACATGACTTCCAGCAGGTCGCCGCGCAGACGGGCGTCCAGTTGACGCTGGGGTAATTCGGCCAGGTCTACAGGACCTTCGCTGGTCCAGGCGACATTGGGTAGAACGCCAAACAGGCCGTTGAGATTCACGCCGTGGGGACGCACCAGGCGGTGCGACAGCAGGTGGAGCTTCAGATAGCCCTCGGGAACAGAGCTGGGGGCGTCGTCAGATTCGAGCAGGGTTACAACCAGTGGCAGAGTGCTGCTGGCCAAGCGCTCGGCGAGGGCGCCCTGGGCAGCGTCGCCGCCGGCATTCAGCGCGCTGCTGAGTTCGCTCATCTGTGCCGGGCTGAGTTCAATGGCCTGGTTGCCACCTTCGTAGCCAGAGACCTTAGCGAGTGCCGCGACAGTGGCTTCAGAGGGCGCCAGCAGCGGTTGCGGATAAAGGGTATCCAGCCATTCGCCCTTGGCATTTTTGTTGCCCAATCCCAGGCCCATGCTGAAAAGAGTGTTGGTCATTGTGATGTCTCTCGTTAAGTGTTCGAAAATTACAGGGTGTGATGTGAAAATAGCGTCTGGTAGTCGTCGGCTTTAAACCCCAGATGTAACGCCTTTCCGGTGTCGAGCAGCGGGCGTTTCATCAGGGTAGGGTTAGCCAGCAACAGTGCCACGGCGCTGCCTTCGTCGAGGGAGTTACGCTCGCTGTCAGTTAATTGTTTCCAGGTGGTGCTGCGTTTGTTAACCAGGGATAGTCCCAGGTCGGTCAGCCATGTCTGGATTTGTTCTGCGCTCAGGGGTTCGTCGCGAACATCGTGAAAACGGTAGTCTATCTGGTGGCCATCAAGCCATTTTCGGGCGGCGCGAACGGTATCGCAATTTTTAATTCCGTAGAGTGTGGTGCTCATGTGCGTAGCTGCCGTTGCGAAATTCAAAGGCCGCAAAGGATAGCAAATTTAGCTGGCTGATTCACGGTTGGCGGTCGTCATCGCTACCGTTGTAATGCTGGCCGATCACGCTTTGCGAGTCTTTTTGGGGCTTTTACGATCGGGGTAGCAGGTGCGGCAAATTTCGCAGACGGTGCCGTCACAGCCCCGGGCGCTGCAGTATTCGCGTCCGTAGTAAATGATTTGCAGGTGAAGGGCGTTCCAGCGCTCTTTGGGGAATAAGCGCTTCAAGTCTTTTTCCGTTTGGGTAACGTTCTTGCCACTGCTTAGTCCCCAGCGCTGTGCGAGCCGGTGAATATGGGTGTCGACCGGGAAGGCGGGTACGCCAAAGGCCTGAGACATTACTACGCTGGCGGTTTTATGACCGACGCCGGGGAGTTCTTCCAGTGCCGCCATATCCTGAGGAACCTCGCCGGCGTATTTTTCCATCAGTATCTCTGACAACCGCTTGATGGCCTTGGATTTCTGCGGCGACAGGCCGCAGGGGCGGATAATCTCGCGAATCGTGTCGACATCCTGCTGAGCCATGTCCGCCGGGTTGTCCGCCAGGTCGAAAAGCGCAGGGGTAACCTGATTGACGCGCTCGTCGGTACACTGGGCCGACAGTAGTACTGCGACCAGCAGGGTGTAGGGGTCTTTGTGGTCCAGCGGAATGGGCTGGGTGGGGTAGAGCTCCTGCAAACGCTGGTCAATAAAGGCGACGCGGTCTTTTTTCAGCATGGGGTGTTTGAATCCGGTGGTGGTTACAGCGTGCTGACGAAGCGCTTGATGCGCCGGGCGGCTTCTACGCAATTCTCGGGCTCGGCAACGAGGGCCATGCGCACGTAGTTCGCGCCGGGGTTAATACCGTCCACTTCTCTCGACAAAAAGCTCCCCGCGAGAACCGTGACATTTTCCTGTTGGTACAGGCGACGAGCGAACTCGGTGTCGCTGATCGGCGTGCGTGCCCAGAGGTAGAACGAGGCGTCTGGCTGTGTCACCTGCAGGCAGCCGTCGAGCTCGGCTAGCACCTGAGCAAATTTTTGCCGATACAGCTCGCGGTTGGCGCGAACATGGCTTTCGTCCGACCAGGCGGCGACGCTCGCCTGCTGGTGTTGAACCGGCATGGCGCAGCCGTGATAGGTCCGGTAGAGCAGAAATTGTTTCATGATCTCGGCGTCGCCGGCCACGAACCCGGAGCGCAGCCCGGGCAGGTTGGAGCGTTTGGACAGGCTGTGAAACACCACGCAACGGCGGAAGTCATTGTGGCCCATCTGCGCACAGGCCTGCAGCAGGCCCGGTGGGGCTTGGTCTTCGTCGAAATACAATTCTGAATAACATTCGTCGCTGGCAATCACGAAGTCGTATTGTTCGGCGAGCCGTATCAACTTCTGTAGCGTCGGAATGTCGCACACTGCGCCGCTGGGGTTGCCCGGTGTGCACAGGTAGAGGAGCTGGCAACGCTGCCAGATTTCGGGTGGCACGGCGTCGTAGTCCGGGATAAAGCCGTTTTCGGCATCACAGGGGAGGAAGTGCGGTTGCGCGCCGGCCAGTAAGGCAGCGCCTTCATAGATCTGATAAAACGGGTTGGGGCTGCAGACCAGGGCATCTTCCGCGGGGCTGACGATCGCCTGGGCGAAGGCAAAAAGTGCCTCGCGGGTGCCGTTGACCGGTAGCACCTCGGTTTCAGCATCCAGCGCCGGCAGTTCGAAACGTCGGATCGCCCAGTCGGCAATGGCCTGACGGAGCTCGGGTAGGCCCTTGGTGCTGGGGTAGGTGCTCAGCCCGCTGAGCGCGCTGCTCAGCGTGTCGACCACAAATTGTGGCGCAGCGTGTTTGGGTTCGCCAATGGACAGCGGTATATGGGGCAGTGTGGAGGCTGACTGACTGCCCAGCAGTGCCCTGAGTTTTTCAAACGGATAGGCCTGGAGTGCCTGCAGGCGTGGATTCATTGGTCCTTGTTACTCGCTTGTTCGTCCAGTTCGCGGCAGATGGCGAGCTGGATGTCTTCGCACAATACCGGGTCGTTAATGGGGTGGTCGCGATTGTCAGTAATGAAAAATACGTCCTCAACCCGCTCGCCGAGGGTGGAAATTTTGGCCGTGTGCAGGCGAATGCCATAGCGGTTGAACAGGCGGGCCAGGCGGGCTAGCAGGCCAGGGCGGTCGGGAGTGATGACCTCCAATACGGTCAGCTGCTTGTTGAGGTCGGTGGCCATGCTGGTGCGGGTCGGCGTCGAGAACAACCGCATCTGCCGCGGAGTGCGGCGGCTGACTTCGAGAGCGTGCTCAGGGTTGGCGAGTTGCTCGGTCAGGTAACCGATGATGTGGTTGATGCGATCCTGGTTGTCGCCAATGCTGGTGCCGTCGGCGTCCAGAACGTAAAACGTGTCCAGGGTGTAGCCGGTGCCGCTGTTGTAGAGACGTGCATCCTGAATACTGAGATTGAGCTGTTCCAGCGCGCCGGCGAGCAGGGCAAACAGACCCGGCCAGCCAAGGGTGTGCACAAAGATCTGGGTAGCGCCCTCGTGATCCAGCAAGCCGCCTTCCTTAACCAACACAATTGAAGAGGTGTTCTTGGTGCGCTGGGCGATAGCCCGGGTGTGCCAGACAATATCGTCGACCTGTTCGCGAATAAAGTAGTCTTCGCCGATATTGGCCCAGAGGTCCCGTATTTCCTCTTCCATGAAGCCGTAGTCTTCAAGCTTTTCGATGGCATTTTGCTGGGTTTCAGCGATCCATTCCTGCTTGTCGACGGGGTTTTCAAGCCCGCGGCGCAGGGCGCGGCGGGTTTCGGCGTAGAGTTGGCGCATCAGCGAAGCACGCCAGGAGGTCCACAGCGTCGGGTTGGTGGCGTTGATGTCGGCAATGGTGAGGCAGAACAGATAGTCCATGTGCAGCTTGTCACCAACTTCCAGTGCGAAGTCGCGAATGACGTCCGGGTCCTGAATGTCCTGGCGCTGTGAAACCGATGACATTTGCAGATGTTTCTCAACCAGCCAGCTCACCAGATTGGCGTCGCGTTTGTTCAGGCCGAGGTATTCGCAGAACTCCAGTGCATCGATGGCGCCGAGGTGGGAGTGGTCGCCGCCACGGCCCTTGGCGATATCGTGAAACAGCCCTGCCAGGTAGAGGAGTTCAGGTTTCGGCAGGCGTTGCATGATCCGACAGGCCATGGGGTATTTTTCGACCATGTCGGGGTAGCGAAAACGACTGATGTTTTTGATCAGCTCAAGGGTGTGGGCGTCGACCGAGTAAATATGGAACAGGTCGTGTTGCATTTGCCCAACAATGCGGCCAAATGCAGGGATGAACACACCCAGTACGCCAAAACGTTTCATCCGCCGCAGGTTTAGTGCTACACGTGAGGGTGAACGCAGCAGTTCCAGAAAGAAGCGTTTGGTGCGCGGGTCATTGCGAAAATCGTCGTTAATCAGG
>JBFEVY010000342.1:0-3670 GCA_041546665.1 Spongiibacteraceae bacterium
CCAGCTGTCCCAACAAGTCCGTAATTTCAGATTTAGCTGCACTTTCTCCCGTTGCGATATACGGCACGATCACCGCCTTCATATTGCTTTCAATCATCTGGAAGCGCCGCGCGATCCACTCATAGGGAATCCCGTCAACGCCCCCGTTATCGATACTCCTTAGAATACTGTGGGCATCCAGTTCTTTTTCTTTCAACCAGTAGACTTCACAGAAATAATCGCGGATCGCCGCAAGCGACAAGGGCTTTTCCGGGTGCTGCCGGAAAACGGCAGCACAGGCCTGCGCGTATTGTTCCAGTTCCGGTGGCGGTGACCAGTCACTAGCCACTTTGAATACACTCACAATGCTTTCTGACGCGGGCAAGCGCCCTTCGCGATTGCAACGCCCCGCTGCCTGTGCAATTGAATCCAGCCCAGCCTCCGCCCTGAATACCCGCGGAAAATCGACATCAACGCCTGCCTCAATCAATGAAGTAGAGACAACCCTACAGGGCAAGCCGTCGCGCAAACGCTCGCGAATGTTCGCAAGCACCTCACTGCGGTGACGTGCACACATGGCGGTAGTTAAATGAAAGCTGCCCCGGCAGTGGCGAATTTGCTCATATAAACTTCGCGCATGGCGGCGATTATTGACAATGCAGAGCACCTGCTGCTGAGCCTCCAGCAGTTCCGCAAGCTGATCATCGGCCAGCGGGCCCACATGACTTACGGTAACCCGCTCCAACTGGCGATGTAAGGCTTCAGGCGCTGGCGCCAGTTCGCGCACATCCGCCTTCTTTAACCCACCCTCAAAGCCGTCCTCTTCGTACAAAGCTGGCTGCGTCGCAGTACACAACACAAGGCTGCTTTTGTAGTTCAGCGCCAACTCACTGATGGCCGCCACGCTGGGTTTAAGCAGCTTCAAGGGGAGTGTCTGCGCTTCGTCCAGTATCACGACGCTGTTGGCAATATTGTGAAGCTTGCGGCAGCGGGACGAGCGATTGGCAAACAGGCTTTCAAAAAACTGGACAGCCGTCGTGACAATTATCGGGGCCTCCCAGTTTTCCGCTGCCTGACGGAGCTTTTCTCGAGAATCCGGGTCAGC
This sequence comes from Spongiibacteraceae bacterium, assembly GCA_041546665.1. Lineage (GTDB taxonomy): Bacteria > Pseudomonadota > Gammaproteobacteria > Pseudomonadales > Spongiibacteraceae > Spongiibacter. The sequence continues at coordinate 1,085 of JBFEVY010000342.1, forward strand.
GTATTGCCGTTGCTCGACGGAAAAGGCACTGTGATGTTCAAGCACCGCCTGTTCACCCAAGTCTCCAAGCGCTTCTCTGAAGACCGCAGCATTCTGCTCCACAATGCTGGCAAAGGGGATGACCAGAATAACCCGCCGCAACCCGTGCTTAACGGCGTGGTCCAATGCAAATGCCAGGGAGGTGAGTGTTTTCCCGCCCCCGGTCGGAACGTTTAGCGAGAACAACCCCGGCTCCTGCGCGGCTGCTCCCCTGACCTCTTTCAGAATATGCGCCCGAACTTTATTCACTCCGTCGGGACTCTGAAAACGAGGCTGGGCCAGATAGCTGCTCAGGGCCTTCTGTAATTCCGAGATACTTGGAAAGTTGGTATCTCTCGGCGCTCGCCCTTCTGCTGAGGAATAAAATGCCTCGGTATCGAGAAAATCTGCGTCAACCAAACAGGAATACAGCATCCGGCCGAAGAAGGCTAACTGAAAGGCATTTTGCCCGGGCGTAATAGTCAACGCAGGAATGGCTAGCTCATTTTGAAGCGCAATCTCTTCCTGCCATGCCTCGTCCAACTGCGTATCTAGAGAGCGTCCCAAGCGGTCTGTCAGCGAAGTGAGTCGACACTCCGGCTCCTGACCTCCGTTAGCGAGTCCCGCGTGGTGCCCCGCTATCGCGTAGGCCAGCAACCTGCCTAGCCGGCCATATTTTTCAACGGCGATCTTTGCCCCCCAAGTGGCATGATCAACACGAGTCTTTGCCCCGCGCAGACGCTCTTGAAATTCGTCGCAGTACTTACCAAGGTCGTGTAACAGGCCCGCGCACTCGGCCATGTCGGCGGCATTAAAATGCGATGCCTTACTGGCCGCCAGGGCCCCGACTGCGCGAAGGTGATCGCCCAGCAGCTGCCAGCGGTCCTCTGACTCCGCCTCGAGAGAATGTGCATAGAAGGGCTTTTGCATTGAGATCCTTTCAATGTTCTGAACAGCAATGACCGCTGCAACAAAACTATTGTTATGAAAGCTCGCAGCCAGCCTTACAATACCTCCTAACAAGCGCTTCGCCTAGCCCCATACTCAAATCCACTACATAACCATTAAACAACCCGGCAACAACGTCATTGTGGGTATCATTGACAGCACAGACACCTCAGGCACGTTTAACACTATGGGCTCTAAAGCTTGGCAAGGCATCTGGCAAAACCGTTCAGAAACTAATCTTGCTCACCCCATTGCTGTGGATGCACCTTTAATTGTTTTAGGTCATACCCCATCGTACCAATCCTCTTACGAAGCGCATCGCGCCGTTCGGGCGATATCTCGGGCTGCCTCGCCATTAGCCAGACATAGTCCCGCTTCTCCCTTGCGATAATCACTTCGGAGTAATCTTCAGATAGATATGCAATGTGATAGTCGGCTTTGAACGGCCAGATAAACTGCATTTTCCAATGTGCATTCCCGGTGCCAGGCACAACGGTGGCGACAGGATGGTAGGTTTTCAATGGGCCATCCACAGCACCTTTACGGAACTGGTAAGTGGTGGCGATTTCGCCGTCGGGCCTAAGCCGGTAGCTTTCTATACCGTTGTGTGCATCCCGTTCGGGAAAAAGCGGGATGAAGTCCAACACATACCAATCCCCCTGAAAGCGCTCCAAATCGACGTAGGCCATTTGAGGAAGCGGGGGCTTTTCATTGCCGGCGAATCCGCAAGCGCCTAAGAAGAGTGAGGCCGCGAGTGTGGCCAGCCAGCGTGATTTCAAAGCGGTTTTGTTCTGCGTCATGTCGTCTTCGTCCAAACCTTTCCCTGCGCGGGCAAATTGATGAAGGATGTGTCTTCTTACGCTGGAACGAATGAACTAGAGCACCGATTTCGCGCGAGACAGGTGGTACGAAACAGAGGGAACTGAAGGATCAGGAGTTAAAAAGCGCAGCGTCGTTTTGCCGCTCATCAAGCGGGCATTTACAACGGCCGTTAAATAGAAGCCGCCCAACACAATGTGAGCGGCTCTGAGTTTTGGAGGGGACTTATAACGTCTTGAGGTATTCAATAATCGCGAGCTTTTCACGCGCGGTTAAGGCATCACTGAAATCATGGCCCTGATTGCTATTGCCGACCTTCCTGGTATCAAAGATCAGGCGTTTATCAATTCCGTCCGGAGTAGGGTCAGGTACGCTGACAATTGAGCTCCAGTTGAAGGTCTGGTTGAGTAGTCCTTCCACCATTTGAATAATTGAGGGCTGCTCTGGGTCAACCGGATTACAGTTGAGCGTGGAGTCCCCCGGCATATCGGAGCAGGCCAATACATCATGCTTCCAACCTAAACGCTCGTGGTCATAGGCCCGCTCGATACTCAAATCAAAACCTTCAACAGTGCCGATACTTTTGATGGGGCGGCGCCACAGGGTTGGCCTGGAGGACGAGTCGAGCACTTGCGCCACGGTAGGCACAGAGCCATTGTGGAAATACGGTGCCGTTGCCCACACGCCATAGAGTGGCGGCGCCTGATAACCAATGATGTCTCGCTCCCAACCACAGGCACCTTCCACCCGCTGATCAGGCGGCAATCCGTCATCAAGCATCTCTTGAATTGCATTTTTATC
>JBFEVY010000254.1:0-5345 GCA_041546665.1 Spongiibacteraceae bacterium
AGCCTGGTGGTGTGGGGAATCCTGAAAGTGGTGATGGGTATCCGCGTCTCCGAGGAAGAAGAGTACGAAGGTGTGGATATCTCCGAGTGTGGTATGGAAGCGTACCCCGAATTCACCAACAAGTAAGTCTCCCCGTTTGGTGATGTTTCGGCGCCCCTCGGGGCGCCTTTTTTATGCGCCGGGTTTATGCCCGGCGCGTTTGTATCTGCGCCGCGCATAGCCGCGCTTCAGCGGTAAAACCAGCTTGGCTTATTAAGGAGTCTGGCCTTGGCCGGGTATTAGCCTACGGAGGGGGCGGTGGTGTTGGGGTGCCACTCCCACCATTGGTGCTCGCCTTCGGGCTTATCGGTGTCCTGGCAGCGGTGAATATTCCAGGTCACTAGATAGTCCGGGTTGCTGATCTGGGCGCCGTCGTCAGCGCTGTAGCGTCCCTCGGGGGCAAGAAACCAGGGGGCGAGTGAGGTGGGCAGGGTGAATTCCTGCTGGTCCTGCTGGCGTAAGGTAATGCCGTCTTTTGCGCTGACGCGCACAACCTGCCCGGCCAGGGTGCGCCGCTGAAGCGGCGTGCCATCTATATCAAAGTAGGCAAGGCCGACCACTGCTGTTTTTTCCAGCAGGGCGGCCAGTTCCGGGTCGAGCAGGTCTGTCATGGCTTGGGATAATAGCCCTTAGAACAAGATTCGGCAGCGAATGGTATCGGGAATCTCGGAGAGTTTCTCCAGTGCCAGCTCGCTAGATGCGGAATCGATATCGATGACTACATAGCCGACTTTGTCATTGGTTTGCAGGTACTGCCCGGAAATATTGATATTGTTTTCCGAGAACACCTGGTTGATGGCACTCAGAATGCCGGGCACGTTGCGGTGAACATGCAGCAAACGGTGTTTGCCCGGGTGTGCCGGCAGGGCCACTTCGGGGAAGTTAACCGATGACGTTGTGGTGCCGTTGTCGGAATATTTCGCCAGCTTGTCGGCAACTTCCAGACCGATATTCTGCTGGGCTTCCATGGTGGAACCGCCGATATGTGGGGTCAGGAAGACGTTGTCGAATTCGCGCAGCGGCGAGATGAATTCGTCGTTGTTGCCGCGGGGTTCTTCGGGGAACACGTCGATGGCGGCGCCGGCCAGCTTGTTGTCGCGCAGGGCGTTGGCCAGGGCGTCAATGTCGACCACGGTGCCGCGGGCGGCGTTGATCAGAATGGCGCCATTTTTCATCTGGGCGAGTTCGTTGGCGCCCATCATCATTTGTGTTGAGGGCGTTTCAGGGACATGCAGGGTCACAATGTCTGATGTGGCCAGCAGTTCGCCCAGGCTCACCTGTGAGGCGTTACCCAGGGGCAGTTTATTGACGACGTCGGTGAAGCAGACTTCCATGCCCAGGCCTTCGGCAATGACCGAAAGCTGCATGCCGATTGAACCGTAGCCGATAATGCCCAGACGCTTGCCGCGAATTTCATAAGAGCCAACGGCGGATTTCATCCACTCGCCACGGTGGGCTGCCGCATTTTTCTCGGCGATGCCGCGCAGCAGCAGGATGGCCTCGGCGATAACCAGCTCGGCAACCGAACGGGTATTGGAGAAGGGCGCGTTAAAGACGGCGATGCCGCGCTCCGTGGCGGCGGCCAGGTCGACCTGGTTGGTGCCAATACAGAAACAGCCCACGGCAATGAGTTTGCCCGCTGCGGCAAAGACTTCGTTGGTGAGCTGGGTGCGCGAACGAATGCCGACAAAATGGGCGTCGGCAATCTTTTGCTTTAGCTCATCGTCGGGAAGCGCCTTCTGGTAGTAATCGATATTGGAGTAGCCTGCAGCGTGCAGGGCATCAACCGCGGATTGGTGTACGCCTTCAAGTAACAGAAACTTGATTTTGGCTTTGTCGAGGGAGGTTTTCGCCATGGAGAAGTTCGCTCGTGGAGAGGTGAAGAGAAAGCGCGGTATGGTATCATAAAACGCTTTTCCCGTTGACACTCTGCGAGGCATATTCATGGCGTTAAGCCCCGATTCGTCTACCTCTGAGCGCATTTTGGCTGAACTCACTTCAATTGTAGGTGAGGACAAGCTGCGCTTGGATGATGAAACCCTGCAAAGCCACGGCCGCGACTGGACCAAGGCCAATGAGCCGGCGCCGCTGGCGGTGGTCTTTCCGCGTACCGTTTCGGAGGTTCAGGCTGTGGTCAAACTGGCCAACACGCTGGAATTTGCCATTGTGCCCTCGGGTGGCCGAACCGGCCTGAGCGGCGGCGCGGTGGCGGCCAATGGCGAAGTGGTGGTGTCCTTTGACTATATGAACCACATCAGCGACTTCAACCCGATTGACCGCACAGTGGTTTGTCAGGCGGGAGTGGTGACCGAGGCCCTACAGCAGTTTGCCGAAGAACACGGCCTGTTCTACCCGGTGGATTTCGCATCGGCGGGCTCGTCGCAGATTGGCGGTAATATTTCCACCAATGCGGGCGGTATCAAGGTCGTGCGCTGGGGGATGACCCGGGACTGGGTTGCCGGACTAAAGGTAGTGACCGGCGCCGGTGAGGTACTGGAGCTGAACCGGGGTCTGCTCAAAAACAACGCGGGTTACGACCTGCGACAGTTGTTTGTGGGCGCCGAGGGCACGCTGGGGTTGATTGTTGAGGCCACGATGCAACTCACCCGTCAGCCGACCAACCTGACAGCCTTTGTGCTTGGGGTGGAGAATTTTGACGGCATTATGAAGCTGTTCAACCGTTTCCAATCGGAAATGGATTTGACCGCCTTTGAATTCTTCTCCGAACAGGCTCTGCAGAAGGTGGTGGCGCACAGTGGCCTGCAGCGGCCCTTTGAGTCGGCCTGCCCCTACTATGCGCTGCTCGAGTTTGAATGCCTGAATGACGAGGTGGAAACCCAGGCCATGGGGCTGTTTGAAGCCTGTGTTGAAGAGGGTTGGGTGCTCGACGGGGTGATGAGTCAAAGCCTTGAGCAGCTCAAGAACCTGTGGCGCCTGCGCGAAGATATTTCCGAGACCATTTCCCAGTGGACGCCCTATAAAAACGATATTTCCACCGTTATCTCCCGGGTGCCGGATTTTCTCGCAGCGGTGGAGAATCTGGTGAATGCAGAATATCCGGATTTCGAAATTATCTGGTTCGGGCATATCGGTGACGGCAACTTGCACCTCAATATCCTCAAGCCCGAGGATATGGATAAAGACGAGTTCTTCGAGAAGTGCGGCAAGGTCAGTATCGGGGTGTTTGAGATCGTCCAACACTACGGCGGCAGCGTCTCGGCGGAGCACGGTGTCGGTCTGCTGAAGAAGAACTACCTCGGTTACTCGCGCAGTGCAGAGGAAGTGGCCCTAATGAAGCAGATCAAGCAGGTGTTTGACCCCAAGGGGGTGATGAACCCCGGCAAAATCTTTGATTGAGGATTGCCCGTGGCCTACCAGCATCTCTGGCTTGATAGTAGCGCTTGCGATTTGCCCAGCGGTAAAGTGGTCTGCGTTGGGCGTAATTACGCCGAGCATGCCAAGGAACTGAATAATCCGGTGCCGAGTGCGCCGATTCTGTTTATTAAGCCGTCAACGGCGGTGGTTAGCTTGGCCGAGCCTCTGGCCATTCCCGCTGGCCGCGGTGAGTGTCATCACGAGCTGGAGCTGGCGCTGTTGATTGGCTCGCCCCTGGCGAACGCCTCACCTGCTGAGGCGATGGCCGCTGTTGCAGGTTACGGCTTGGCCCTGGATCTCACCCTGCGGGATCTGCAGAGCGAACTGAAAAAGAAGGGGCATCCCTGGGAGCGAGCGAAGGCCTTTGACGGGGCTTGCCCCTTGTCGGCCTTTGTTTCTGCGGCTGAGCTTGGTGACTGGCGGGATTTTTCGCTGAAGCTGGAGCGCAACGGCCAGGTGCAACAGGACGGCTCCTGCAACGATATGATTTTTGCTATCCCCGACTTGTTGGCTGAAATTAGCGCCAGCTTTTCGCTGCTTCCCGGAGACGTAGTATTGACGGGTACTCCGGCCGGGGTTGGGCCGCTGCGTTCAGGCGATCAGTTGCAGGCCAGCCTTGGTGACGGAGGCCGGGACGTTATTGTAGTAACAACGTCCGTGGCCTGAGGTAAAGCGGCTTAGGGGTGAAGCTCCCGAACGCCGTTGCTGGTGCCCAGTAGCAGCAGATCCGCCGGCCGCAGGGCAAACAGGCCGTTGGTTACAACGCCGACGATGTTATTGATCTCCTCCTCGGTCTTCTGCGGGGTGGCGATCATAAAGTCGTAGACGTCGAGAATAATATTGCCGTTATCGGTCACCACGCCTTCCCGGTATACCGGGTTGCCACCCAGTTTTACCAGCTCTCTGGCGACATAGCTGCGGGCCATCGGGATTACCTCGACGGGCAGCGGAAAGGCGCCCAAGTGGTCAACTAGCTTGCTTTCGTCGGCAATACAGATAAATTTCTTGCTGGCCGCGGCGACAATCTTCTCGCGGGTGAGCGCGGCACCGCCGCCCTTGATCAGCTCCAGGTGATGATTGCTTTCATCGGCGCCATCGACGTAAACCGCCAAGGTGCCCGCTGAATTCAGGTCTACCACTTCAATGCCGTGGCCGCGCAGCCGTTCCGCCGAGGCCTCGGAGCTGGCGACGGTGCCTTTGATCTCGTCTTTATACTCTGCCAGCAGGTCGATAAAGAAATTCGCGGTGGAGCCGGTACCGATACCAATGAGTTCACCGTCCATAATGGCGGGCTTCACATGGTTAATTGCCGCCTGCGCGACTGCTTTTTTGAGTTCGTCCTGGGTCATTGCGGGCCTGTATTCACGGGAGGTTTGCGGGTGGCAAGTATAAATTCTGGCGGCCGGGATTGCGAGCCTGGCGGCTCGCTGTGAGCTTGATCGGCGGCGGAGCTCAGTTTGTTGCGGGCAGTGCGACGGGTGGCAGGCCCGCTGCGGGTAGCAGGCGGCGATTCAGAAAGGCCCGCAACGCATTGTCGTCGCGCTCAACCGGTCCCGACAGAGTGAGTAGCGAAAGCGTCAGGCGCACGCTGATTTCAATCACCTCTACCAACTCGTCATCGCTAAGGGCTTGACCGGCAAAGATATCCTGGAAAATCGCCAGGCAGATCAGCACGCCTTCTTCGTCAATCAGTGCGTTTTGGTACACCGAGGTGGACAGGTTTGTCTGGGTGATCACGCCCAGGTAGGGCTCCTTGGGCAGTTCACTGATGGCGAAGCAGGCCGCTTCAAGCAGGCGCTCCGAGGCGCTGCTGAATTGTTTGATATGGCGGCCAAGTCGGTCCGCAAGGGCATAACCAGATTGCAAAAGCGCTGCGCGAATAACGTCGTCGCGATTTGGAAAATAGCTGTACACCGTGGGCCGCGTGACCC
>JBFEVY010000201.1:0-6756 GCA_041546665.1 Spongiibacteraceae bacterium
CGAGCCCTGGGACGTCCCACTCGATATTATTCTTACAGAGCGAGAGACCCTGCGCCTGCGCAGGCGCCGCTAACGCGTAGAGCAGCACTACTGGTTTTTCGCGGCCCACTGTTGCAGCAAATCTTCAACCTCTGCAAAAAGGGAATAGCCCTCGACAAAACTCCCCAGCGCCCCCTCCCGGGCAAGAATCCCGTAGTAGCCGTGCTGAAAATCAATAAACGGATAGGCCCCGTAGGCTCCGGGACTGGAGACTTTCTGCGTTTCGGCGCAGTCAAAGGGAATCCCCCGGCATTCAATCCAGTTGCCGAAGCCATAATGCCAATCTACCCCAGCGCCACTCTCAGCGGGCGAATAGACAATTGCCGCACCACCAAGCTGGTCAGTCATCATTGCGTTAAGCAGCGCTGGAGAAAGAATTGACTGCGCATAAATTGCGCCCAGAAAATCGAGGTATTCCGCACCAGTCCAATGCATACCGCCAGCCAGGCGGGGATTCTGTACAGAGGGCAGATCGTACACAGCGCTGGGAAACAGTCCGTAGCGCCCCTGAAAAGCGGCAAACAACTCGGTCCAGGCATCCACCTGGCTGGCATGCACCGCCATTAACCCCGCCACCTGCATATGGGCGCCACTGTAATAAAACTCTGTTCCCGGCACGGGCGCCGCATCATTTTCGGCGGGAATCTGTTGGACACAGCTCTCGAAGTCGACCAAAGGACGGTTCATGCATAGGGGCTCATTGGCCAGCCCGGAAGTAAAACTCAGCAATTGCGCTAGAGAGATCTGACTGAGATTACCCTCCGTCGGCCAAAAGGAAAGATAATCCTGGGGCCGGTCTTCCAACGACAGAACACCATCCTTCACCAAATCCAGGATCACTGCCGCAGTCACCCACTTGCTGGTGGACGCTGACCGGTAGACCGTAAATTCCGTTGAGTCGCCACTGCGGTAGGTATAGCTATGGCCGTTACCAGCACGGATTGCCAGAGTAAAGTCAACGTCGGTATCAGCGGCATCCAGCGCTGCCGTAATCTCCGCCTCGAGCGCTTCGACATCTGGAGGCACGCCACCACCGAGTGAGGGTCCTCCTCCCCCGCCTCCGCAGGCACTGATGCCCATTGCGACCACAAGCAGCACTACGCGATAAATGCGTCGAATAAATAAGGACCGCATGTCGATACCCTCTTCAAATGGGCGAGCAATGCCTACGCCTTAAGTGCGACTAACGCCCCGCCTCTAACTGAGGAATAAATTGTAGGCGGGGTTGTCGTTTTCCTCATGATAGGGATAGCCAAGCTTATCGAGAAACACCTCGATATCCCGGCTTTCCTCCGCGCCGGCCTGCAATCCAACCAACACCCGGCCATAGGCCGCGCCATGGTTTCGGTAGTGAAACAGGGAAATATTCCAGCGATTCCCCAGTTTGGTGAGGAAGTTCATCAGGGCGCCGGGGCGCTCCGGAAACTCAAACCGGTACAGCAATTCAGAAGTCACCACAGCGGGGCGATGGCCACCTACCATATGGCGGATATGGAGCTTGGCCATTTCATTCTCGGTCATATCCACCACCGAATAGCCCTGCTTCTCCAGAGCTTGAACCAGATCTTCCCGGTGCCCCCCGGCAGGAACAGAAACGCCGACAAAGATTTGCGCGTCGCGCTCGTCACTGTAGCGGTAATTAAACTCGGTGATATTCCGCTTGCCCAGGTCCGCACAGAATTTTTTAAAACTACCCGGGCGTTCCGGAATGGAGACACTGAGAATGGCCTCCCGCTGCTCCCCGATCTCGGTGCGCTCGGAGATATAACGAAGCCGGTCGAAATTGGTGTTTGCTCCGCTGTCGATCGCCACAAAGGTCTGGCCCTGACACTGCTGCTGCTCAACATATTTTTTCAGGCCGGCCAGCGCCAACGCCCCGGCGGGCTCGGCAATAGAACGAGTATCGTCAAAAATATCTTTGATCGCCGCGCAAATCTCGTCAGTGTTCGCCGTAATCACCCCATCGATGGTTTCACGCAACACCCGAAAGGTTTCCTTACCGATTTGGGCCACGGCCACGCCGTCGGCAAAAATACCCACCTCGGGCAGTCGTGCGCGACGCTTCTTGTCCATCGCCAACTTCAGGCAGGCCGCATCTTCAGGCTCCACCGCAATGACCTTGACCTCGGGGCGCACGTATTTGATGTACGCCGCCACACCGGCTGCCAGGCCACCACCACCGACCGGCACAAACACCGCATCAAGTGGCCCGGCCCACTGTCGAAGAATCTCCATCCCCACCGTTCCCTGGCCCGCGATAACATCGGGATCATCGTAGGGATGAACGTAAACCATACCCTTTTCTTCAACGAGGTTTTTCGCGTAGGCCGAGGCCTCATCGTAGGTGTCACCGTGCAACACCACTTTGCCTCCCCGAGAACGAACCGCATCGACCTTGATCTGCGGCGTGGTCTTGGGCATCACAATGGTCGCTTTTACCCCCAGCTTCAGGGCAGACAGCGCCAAGCCCTGCGCGTGATTGCCCGCCGATGCCGCGACCACACCCTTGGCGCGCTCGGCCTCGCTCAGGTGAATCATTTTGTTATACGCACCGCGCAATTTGAACGAGAATACTGGCTGCAGATCTTCGCGTTTCAGCAACACGGTATTGTCCAGACGCTTGGAAATAATCGGCGCCAAATCCAGGGGCGATTCAATCGCGACATCATAGACCCGGGCATCGAGAATTTTTTTGATATAAGACTGCGGCATTGCGTCACGCTCTCAGACAACACGCCTAATCGGCGCTAGGAAAAATAGCAGGCAAGTCTAACGCGTCTACAGAAAAAGTGCAGGTGGGAAATGTAATCGGGCCCTGCTACAGCAACGCAGGCGCACCGAACAGGAGCGGGAACAAAACGGTTTTGCGTCGCCCTCACAGTGGGCGACGTAAAACCCTCAGCGCAGAGGCAACACCACTTAATCCAGACGCCAGGCGAAACGCACCTGGGCACTCGACGCGCGGGGCGAGCCATCCACTGTTTCAGGGGTAAAACGGCAACGCTCCAGCGCTTTGAGCGCCGTACTGTCAAGCCGGCGCGTACCGCTGCTTTCAACGATCCGACTGTCGAGAACCTCGCCAACGTCACTTACATCAAATGCCATTACCACCACCCCCTGCTGCCGAAGGCGTACCGAAGCCAAGGGGTAAACGGGCTTGTCACAACTGTTCCAGTCCACGCTCGCCGGAACCACCACACCAGTCACCGGCGTACGCTTGGTTGGCGCAACCGGCGCCACGCTAGGTGCCGGTACCTTGGCCGGACGCGGGTCGTCACGCGCCGTCGCCAACGCCCGAATCCGCTCTTGCTCCGCACTGCGCGCCCGCGCCTCTGCATCCGCTGCGGCTCGGTTTGCCGCTTCCGCCGCCGCTTTGGCCGCGGCCAGTGCAGCAGCCTGTTCCTGCATCACCGCACTTTGCTTCTGCTGCTGCGCCGCCTGCTCCCGACGGCTTAAGTCGCGATTGAGCCGCTCACGCCACTCTGCCAATACGGCGTCCTCGGCGGCGGCGAGATCGCCTGCATCGACCCGCGACTCATACGCCGCGCTGATATTCTCAAAGCGAACCTCTTCCTTTCCGAAGTACGCCAACCCCCAGGCCGCGAGCCCCGCCGCGGCACAGACGCTCAACAGGGCAATGGAGATCATTGACTCCGCAGACTGATGCTTTGCCGCCGCCTGAAGCTCAGCCGCGGTATACAGTGACTCGGCCATTATTATTGTTTTCCTGTCATTGAATCGCCCTCAGGCACTGGAGTTTTACTGTCACGCGGTAAGCCCAAACAGGCGACCAATACGACTGAAGACGCCGCGGCGATCCGATTCCTTGCTGGGCGGCGGCGCCACCTCAGCGGTAAAGCGCCGGGTCTGATTGGGGTTTTTATCCAGAATTTCGTAACGGCGTACCGCCAGATTTACGCTACCGCGCAACAAGCCTTCGCCCACCGGCTTACTCAGGAAACGATAAATCTGGCCACGGTTGATCAACTCAATACCGTGCCCGGCATCTGCCTGAGCACTCAACACAATGGCCACCAGGGCCGGATGATGTTGCCGCAGAGCAGTCAATAAATGGGTGACCGTTTCACCATCGACAATCAACTCGGTGATCAACACGCCGATCTTGTGGTTCTCGAGAATCTCCAGCGCCTCTTCCAGCGTCTTGGCCGTATGGACATTTCGCTCATTGCTAAGCACACGCTGCAAGACATCCCGGCTCGCCTGGTCATCATCCAGAACAAGAATACCGACGTCATCCCGCAAACTCGCAGTAATTGGCGTAACCGGACGAACCGGCGCAACCGGGGATGAAGCAACGCCTTCTGGCGGACGCTCAGGCACCGCTTCACTCGGCGCGTCACTTGCCTCCGGGTCCACGGCATCCCGCTGAAGCTCGATAAGCTCCGCCTCGGAACCTTCCGTTTTCGCCGCATCGGCTGCAGCAGCAATCGTTTCGCGCAGATCGGCATTCGACCAGGGTTTGTTTATGTAGCGGAAAATTTCACCCTCATTGATCGCGCCGAGAATCGCGTTGAGATCGGAATAGCCTGTCAGTAGGACACGTATCGCGCGTGGCCGCAGACTCTTGGCAGTTCGCAAAAACTCCACACCGTTCATTTGCGGCATACGCTGATCACTGACAATCACATCGACCTCCTGCTCCCGCAGAATTTCCACAGCGGCGGCGCCGCTATTGGCCGTTGTCACGTGGTAATGATTGCGAAACAGCGCTTTCAGCGCTACCAGAATGCGCGGTTCATCATCCACAAATAATATTCGGGGCCGCGTCGCAGTAGTTTCACTCGTCATAATTTATCCTCAGGCCGGAGTCGCTTCTTCCAGCACAACAGATGATGTGACTGTTGCTTGCTCACTCACTTTGGCACCAGCTATCGGCAAGCGAATAGTAAATTCCGTTCCTTTACCTGGCGCCGAATCCACAGAGATCTGGCCGTGGTGGTCCTCGATAATACGAAATACAATCGACAACCCCAGCCCCGTTCCTTCACCGACGGGCTTAGTGGTGAAGAAAGGCTCAAAAATATGGGCGCGGGTTTCTTCGTCCATCCCGCAACCGGTATCGCGAATAGAAATGAGCACATCGTCACCCTCGGTTGAGGTACCGATCGCAATGACACCATCTCCCTCAATAGCCTGTGCAGCATTATTAATCAGATTCAGGAAAATCTGGTTCAACTGCGAGGGTGCGCAGCTGATTTCCGGCACTTCGCCGTAATGCCGCTCAATCTGAATATGTTCTTTCAATTGGTTGTGGCAAATTTTCAGCGAGGTATCCAGCCCCTCGTTGACATTGAAGAGCTCGGTTTGCGAGCGATCCACACGGCTAAAGTTCTTCAGACTCATAACCAGCTCACCAATCTGCTCCAGACCGTATTGGGCATCCGCCAGGAGCATATCGAACTCTTCCCGGGTTTCCTGATCCAGGTTCTCTTCCATTGCCTGAATAGAATCGCGAATAATCTCTACGTTCGAGCTGGCGTAACCGAGAGGGGTATTAATTTCGTGGGCCACCCCCGCCACCATCTGACCCAGCGATGCCATCTTTTCAGATTGAATCAACTGCGCTTGCTGGGTACGCAGATCCTGCAGGGCCTGGCTCAAATCTTCGGTGCGCTCTTCAACAATTTGCTCCAGATTGACATTGGCGTTTTGCAGTTCGGCGTTCAGACTGTCCAGGGCCGAGAAACTGGCCCGCAAACGAACCGCGATCAGACCAAAGGCGATCAACAGCGCCACTGAATACACCGCAAGAGTTTGGCGGTGACGGCGCGCGGTATTTTGCAGAGAGTTAAAGTAATTCTGATAGGCATAGTAGAGCGTATTCAACGACGAACTATCCCGTTCAGCCGCCAGTGTCTCACGCTGCCGATCCAGCGCGTCGCGTGTATAGCGCAGGCTGTCTACCGTATCGATAAACTGAATCAGTGAAGCACGATCCGCCTCTTCAGGCATCTCACTAAGATGCAAGCCCAAGGCGATAACCAACTGGTCCAGGGCATCCGCATTAGCGACCTCAGTACGAATACTGTAAGCGGTCGCCTCCTCAATTGTGCGAACAATCCGCTCGCTCAACCAGGATGACGAAGACACATAAGGCGTCGCCAACAGTGCAATACCTCCACTGCGCATACTGGCGAACAATAATGACAGGCGATTCAACTCTTCGATAAACGCGTCAACACTAACCAGGCGATCCCGCGCCTCACCTCGAAAGCCATTTACAGCGTCATCAATACTGGCGTTGATGTTACTCAAGCCCGCCTGCCCCGTGGTTAGCGCACGCTGAGCCGCATCGTAGTGATTTCTCGCAATTTCCAGATCCTGCGCGCCGGCTTCGAGATCCAGCCGCGACTGGTCCAAACGCAGCCCCAGTTCCGCACCAGCCTGTGCGGCCTGATCAAGCTGATCCAGGCGCACCACATGCAAGCCGGTCTGCACCGGGTTACTCAGGGTTGTAATCAATAGAAAGCCAAGCACCGTTAATGACAGAACTACAGAGAACCCTGCCAATGCGCGCTGGAAAGTAAACCCTCTTGTCGTCAGTTTTTCATGGGCATCCCAGCCCGCGGCCGCTTCGACAGCCGTGCTTGTTATTGTATTCATAGCACCCTTCCGCTCGATGGCCCGCTTCCAAAGACAACACATTCCCGCCACGGCTGTTCACAGCTCTATCAGATGCAGAAATGACTTAAGTAA
>JBFEVY010000379.1:0-3070 GCA_041546665.1 Spongiibacteraceae bacterium
AGCGCAATCCGTATTATTTCTCCTTTATGACATAAGTAGAGACCGCGCGATGTCCGACTCCCCCGTACGCCTGACTGAGTACAGTCACGGCGCTGGCTGTGGCTGTAAAATTTCTCCCAAGGTACTGGACCAGATTCTGGTATCGCAGCTTGAATTACCCCAGTTTCCGCAGCTTCTGGTTGGCAACAGCAGCAAGGATGACGCCGCTGCCTACGACCTTGGCAACGGCCAGGTGGTATTGAGCACCACCGATTTCTTTATGCCGATTGTCGACGATCCCTTCGACTTTGGGCGCATCGCCGCAACCAACGCGATCAGTGACATCTACGCTATGGGCGGGCAACCGCTGATGGCCATTGCCATTCTCGGCTGGCCTATCAATTCCCTCCCCCCCGAGGTCGCCCGGCAGGTTGTCGATGGCGGCCGTCGTGCCTGTGCTGACGCGGGCATTCCTCTGGCAGGTGGTCACAGTATCGATGCGCCCGAACCTATCTTCGGCCTGGCAGTCACCGGGCTGACCAGCCGAGCGAACCTGAAGCAAAATGACCAGGCTCGGGCCGGCGACAAGTTATACCTCACTAAACCGCTGGGTATTGGAATTTTAACCACCGCGCAAAAGCAGAAAAAACTTCAGCCAGAACACTGCCACCTGGCTCGGGATATTATGTGCAAACTGAATACCATTGGCGCACAGGCGGCCAAACTCGAAGGCGTCACCGCCATTACGGATGTCACCGGCTTTGGTCTGATGGGCCATCTGCTGGAAGTCTGTGAAGGCAGTGGCCTGCAGGCCGTTATTGACGCCAGCGCCGTTCCCAAAATCCCGGAGGCCATCCACTACCTCGCCCAAGCTTGTGTGCCTGGCGGCACCGGGCGCAACCTCGACAGCTATGGCCACAAACTTGGCAGCATGCCTGAACCCACGCAACAGCTGTTATGCGACCCGCAGACTAGCGGCGGACTGCTGATCGCAGTGCGACCGGAGCAGGCCACTGAACTTGAAGCGCTGCTCTCAGAGCAAGGTCTCTACAACGTCCCGATAGGCGAGCTGCAAGCCGCCCAGGGCAATACGCGTGTGCATGTTCGCGGCGAGGTCAGCGCGTGAGCAAAGTCCGCCCCGATGCGACACCCGATGGCGAGGATTTTCGGTCCATCTTCCTCAACGATATTCCGCTGATTGACACCCGCGCACCGGTGGAGTTCGAAAAAGGCGCTTTCCCCACCAGTGTCAGCCTACCCCTGATGACCAACGAAGAACGCGCACAGGTCGGCACCTGCTACAAACGACAGGGCCAGGAAGCGGCAATTGCACTTGGCCATAAGCTGGTCTGCGGAGAGGTCAAAGCGCAGCGCGTTGCCGCCTGGGTAGACTTCGCCCGGCACCATCCCGAAGGATATTTGTATTGCTGGCGGGGCGGACTGCGCAGCCAAATATGTCAGCAATGGATCGCAGACACCGGCTGCCACTACCCGCGGATTGGTGGCGGTTACAAAGCCATGCGGCGCTTTCTGATCGACGAGTTCGAACGTATTTGCGCCGAGCACCCTTTGGTACTACTCGGCGGACGCACCGGCTGCAATAAAACCGCGCTGATTGAGGCCTCCCCCCGAGCCGTTGACCTGGAAGCCCTGGCCAATCATCGCGGCTCCAGCTTCGGTCGCCGACCACAGGGACAACCCAGCCAGCTGAATTTTGAGAATGCGCTGGCGGTCGGCCTGCTCAAGGCGGAACACCAGGCCGCTCACCGCGCAATTATTTTAGAAGACGAAGGCCGGATCGTCGGTCGCTGTGCGCTGCCTCCACCACTGCAAAATGCCATGAAACACTGCCCTATTGTGGTATTGGAGGTGTCTCTAGAGGAACGTGTCGCCCACAGCCACCGCAACTACATTCTTAACAAGCTTGAAGAGTGGCAGTACCAATTGGGAGAAAGCGAAGGCTTTGACGCCTTCAGTGAAGACTTAGCGCAGTCTTTATATCGAGTACGAAAACGCCTTGGTGGTGAACGCTACAAACGCATTAATACGCAGCTCTGCCAAGCCCTGGACGCCCACCGGCGAGGTGATCCGGAGCAACACCGCGGCTGGATCGAACAGCTGCTCGTCGACTACTACGACCCCATGTACGACTACCAGCTCAGCCTGCGGGCCGAGCGTATTGCCTTCCGTGGCGACCGCGCTGCGGTGCAGGAGCATCTGACACTCAACAACCCGCTTTAAATTGAAGACCAGCCATAAATATTGGCAGAGCGGAATTGGCGAAGCGATGACTCCGCCAGCCGGGGTCCAGCGTTATGCCCGCCAAATTTGTTTGGCGTTGACAAACTCTTTGATACCGTGCGGCCCGAGCTCCCGACCAACACCGGATTTTTTTACGCCACCGCTGGGTAGCCGCGGATCAGTTTTCACAATGCCATTGATCGCGATCTGACCACTGACAATATTCTCCGCGAGATAATCCGCCACGGCCTTGTCTGCGGTCCACACCGCTGCACCGAGGCCATAATCGGTATCATTTGCCAAGCTTAGCGCATGGTCCACATCGTTGAACGCACAGGCCGCCGCAACCGGACCAAAGGTCTCCTCGCAAAAGGCAGGCATCGAATTGTCGACATCGGCAAGCAGGCTGACGGGGTAAAAAAAGCCGTCTCCGTCGGGAAGCTCACCACCGAGCAAACACCGCGCCCCTGCGGCAATACTGCTTCGTACCTGGCGATGCAGGTTCAACTGCAAATCCTTGCGCGCGATGGGACCAATATCGGTTTCCATTAATAGCGGGTCACCAAGTTTCAGTCGGGCCAGACGCAGCCGCAACATTTCGAGAAACTCCTCATAAATCGGCTTTTCAATCAAAATCCGCTTTGCTGCAATACAGGATTGACCGGCATTGATAATACGCGACAACACTGCGACATCCGCGGCCTTTTCCAAATCGGCGTCTGCAAAAACAATACACGGGTCCGAGCCACCCAATTCGAGCACGCAGGGCTTGATCTCCGAACCGGCGACCGCCGCCACACGACTACCTGCGGCACTGGATCCCGTAAAAGACACCGCAGCGACCCGCCGG
>JBFEVY010000260.1:0-5226 GCA_041546665.1 Spongiibacteraceae bacterium
GTGGGGTCAGCCAATGAGGAGAATATCGATAAGCTGACTTGCGTTCTTGGTCAGCAATTGAGCGGGGCGTGATAAAAAAGTGCCGGGTCGGCTAGGGCCCGGCTAATGGAGTTGCTGTTCTAGCGCGGGTTCAAATTCGCTTCAGGCGCCGGCTCTGCGGCTGTGCGATTGGAGCTGCTCGCTTCGTAGGGCAGGTTGTGCAGTGCCACGTCGTCTATCTGGTTGCGGTATTGGGGCGGATTGGCGGCGTTGTTGTCTTCGGCGAAACTCACCATTTTAAAGCCCAGTACATCCTCCGCACCGGGGGTGAGTTTGTCCTGCCACCAGAATTCAAAATAGGCGCGGTCTGCCTGCAGGTGCACGATGCCGTAGCCGTGATCTACCCATTCCATAAACTGGACGTTTTTTTTGGCGAGCATGATGGCTTCTTCCGCGATGCGCGCGAAGAGGATCTGGTCGACAGGCGTGGATATCGGGTTGGGGTTGGCGATCATTTCATCGGCGGCGCCGCGGCCCATGGAGCTGGGGGCGAATTCCACGCCCACGGAGTCTGCACGGTTGTTGAGTGAGCCGAGGTTGGCGGTGGTCGCCCGCCGAAAACCGGCGAGTTGGTTGGCGCTTGTCGAGCCGCTGCGGGTATTGGGTATTGGCAGGCTGGAGAGGTAGCCTGAAAACAGGCTGTTGTCTTCGATAAGGTCTGAGGCCCAGTTGCCGTGCATATCGCCGCTGACAAAAATGTTGTTGTCGATGCCCTTGTCGCGCAGAAACTGGAAGAGGGCGGCGCGCTCTTCGCTGTAGTCGAGCCAGCGGGTGCCGAGGTCGTCTAGCGGGTTGCCGGGGATAAGGCCCCGCAGTTGTTCGATGGGCATGGCGGAGAAGGGAGCGATCCAGGTCTGGTTGAGGAGCAACCGCCAGGTTTTACCGCTGTCTTTACTCGCTTCCATTCCCTGAGTCAGCCATTCGAACTGGGCGCGGTCGAGCAAGGTCTCGCCGCTGCTCAGGTGGCTGCTGTCGGCATTGCTGTTGTCTTGATTGAGGTACTGGGTGTCGATGCAAAAAATATCCAGCATCGGGCCGTAGGGCAGCTTGCGGTAGATATAGCGGGGATTTGCCGGCGCCGGGTATTCGCCGTTTTCATAGAAAATAAATTCGCCGCTGCCGTCGGCTTTGACGGGGCGGGTTGGCGTCCACTCGTAAAAGGCGCGGGCGGTATCGGCCAGGGTGCAGGTGCTGGTGGCGGGGTCGATGTCGCTGCTGAGTTCGTTGCCAAAGCCCGGCGACAGGTCGTGGTTGTCCCAGACGATGGCCCAGGGGTGTTGCTGATGGGCGCGGCACAGATTCGGGTCTGAGCGGTACAGGGCGTAGCGCCGCCGGCATTCGTCGAGGTTCAGCCAGTCCCGGTCGTCCACATCGGTAATGTCGCGGCGGTCGAGACGTGCGCGGACTTCTTCATCCTGATCGACAAAGTCGTAGATGTAATCTCCGCAGTGAACGACCAGATCGAGGTCGTTGCGGTTGGCAATATGGCGGTAGCCGTCCCAGTAGCTGGACCAGTAGCTGGAGCAACTGACCACGGCAAGGCGAATATCTGCGACATCATCGGCCGGTGCTGTGCGGGTGCGGCCGACCATGGACGTCACCCCGAAAGTGGTAAAACGGTAGTAGTAAGTGGTGGCAGCTTGCAGGCCGGTGACGTCGACTTTGACCGTCCAGTCGTGTTCCGGGCCGGCGGTTTGGCTGCCGCTGGCGACGAGGTCATTGTTAAAGTCCGGGCTGCTGGCCACCTCCCAGGTGACCGGTAGCGGCGAGCCGGGTTCGGCTTCGGTAATCCGTGTCCAGATAATGACCCGGTCTGCTAGCGGGTCGCCACTGGCGACGCCGTGGGCGAAGGGCAGGGTATCGACCAGGGGGAAGTCGAAACCTTCGGGTTCCGGGAATTGCCGGGTGACGGTGCCGTCGCCTGGGTTGCCGGTATCGGGTGCGTCTGGCGTGTCGGAGCCGCTATTGGACGAGCTGCTACTGCCACAGGCATTAAGCCCTGCGGCGGCGCTGATGATGAGACTGTTGCGGATAAATTGCCGGCGGCTGGGAGGATTCAAGGTGATGACCCCGTGGTAAACAGGCTCGCCATACTAAAAGGCGGATATGACAGGGGCGTTAATTTCGCGGCTTATGTTGACAGCCGTCACACCGGTTTCATAAACCGTCTTTAGGATTGCCGTTTTTTACCGGCAAGCCTGGGGTGTTCTGGGATTATGGGAAAGGTGTATTTGAAGTACGCACTGGCCAGTGCGCGGGGAGTAAATCGGAGAACGGTACTGAAAGGTTTGGCTGGCTTAGGGGTAGCGCCGATTCTTAGCGCCTGTGGCTCCAGCTCTAGCTCCAACTCCAATTCAAACTCCAGCAATCAGCACGCGGGGCCGTCGACTCCCGATGTGTCGGTAGACACAGAAGTTAGCTTTCTTCACGGTGTGGCGTCCGGTGACCCTTACCCGGATTCGGTCGTGTTGTGGACGCGGGTCACCCCCGCGGAGAATATGACGCTGCCGGTGAGCTGGGAGATTGCGGCCGACGAGGACATGAACGAGGTGCTTTATTCCGGCCTGTTTAATACCGACGCGACACGGGATTTTACCGTGAAGGTAATGGTGGAAAAGCTCGAACCGCAAACCCATTACTGGTATCGCTTCCGCTGCGGTGAGGCGGTTTCGACAGTGGGCCGGACCAAAACGGCGCCCAAAGCAGATGCCGCGATGGATAAGATCAAGTTCGCGTTTTCTTCCTGCGCCTGGTATTCGATGGGCTTTTTTAACGCCTACCGGGGCATTGCGGAAAAAGACGATCTGGACGTGGTGTTCTGCCTGGGGGATTACATTTACGAATACGGCGGTGACGAGCCCCTGTCGACCCCCTTTGCCCTGGGCCGCTATATGGCGCCGGGGCATGAGATTGTATCCCTTGAGGACTACCGTGTGCGCCACGCCTTGTACAAAACCGATGAAGACCTGCAGGCGGCCCACGCGGCTCACCCGTGGATATGTATTTGGGATGACCACGAAACCGCCAATAACAGTTATGCCGACGGTGCGGGTAATCACACGGAAGGGGAAGAGGGGAGCTGGACAGAGCGCAAGCGCACCGCATTGCGAGCCTATTTTGAGTGGCTGCCGGTGCGGGAGGACATCAACCCCAACACGCACCCCAATGCGCCAACCTACCGACGTTTGCAATACGGTGACCTGGTCGAGTTCTTTGTGCTCGACACCCGTCTGGACGGCCGCACCGTGCAAGCCGAAGATGCCGAGCAGGCCGAAGACCCGCAGCGCAGAATGATTAGCGACGAGCAGGAACAGTGGTTGCTCAATGGTATGCAGGGGAGTACCGCGCGCTGGAAGGTGATTGCCCAGCAGACGATGCTTTCGCAGCTGTATATCACGCCCGGCAAGCCCTTTGGCTACGACTCCTGGGACGGCTATGTTGCCCAGCGCAACCGCCTGTTTGAAGCCTTTGCCAATATCGACAATGTGATTGTGATTACCGGCGATATTCATACCGCGTTCTGTAATGAACTCACCGCCGACCCCAGTGACGCGAACTACAGCCCAGGCGTGACAGGCTCTGTTGGCGCCGAGTTTGTGTGCCCGTCGATCACCTCCCAGGGTTTGCCGCCGGTGTTTGTTGATGCCCTGAGGCTGATTAATCCCCATATGCGTTACGCCGAGGGCGCCCTGGAAACCAACCACGGCTACGTGATTGTGACCGCGACACCGGAGCGTTGCGACGCGGCCTGGATGTACTCTGTCTCAGTTCTGACGCCAATCAAGCTCGAACGCCCCGGCCCGGTGTGGGGAATCAATGCCGGCGAGAAAACCCTGAGCCGCACCCAAACCGCCCTGGAAGGCATTATTAAATTGGGGTCAGAGTAACGTTTTGACAGGTAGGGAGGTAAATTGGGGTCAGAGTAAGATTTCGACGAACAGGCAAGGCAGGGCAAGGCAGCGCAAGTCTAGGCGCCAGTGTGAGGGGGTTAACGGCAAGCTGTTGACTCGCCTTGTGCGCTAGGGTACAAATGTGCACTATTGTGCAAAATAAAACTAAAACCCACAAATTAGCGTGTACCTCTATGACTACTCGGCGTCTTACCCCCTTGCGGGGCCTGTCTCTTGCGACTGTATTATGTGTTTCAACCCCACTTGTGGCGCAGGAGAGTGCCGCAATACCATCCGCATCGGACAAACCGGCCGTCCGCAACCGTATGCTCGAAGAGGTTGTGGTGACGGCCCAGAAACGGGAGGAGTCGATTCAGGACATCCCCATCTCTATTCAGGCCTTTAGCGGCGAGCAGCTGGATGCCATGGGGATTGAAGATCAGACCGATCTGCAGAAGATTACGCCGGGGCTAAATATCACCACCCAGGTAAGCTATGTTATTACCTTCTTGCGAGGCATCGGTACCGATGCCTTTCTGAGTGCTGACCCCAGTGTGGCGACCTATATCGACGGGATATATTTCCCGTTCGCCTCGAATCTCGCCCAGCAATTTGGTTCGGTGGAGCGTATTGAGGTGCTTAAGGGGCCGCAGGGCACGCTGTTTGGACGCAATGCTACCGGCGGAGCGATAGCCATTTATACCAAGGAGCCTGAGTTCGACAGCTTTCACGGTGATGTGACCGGCCGGGTAGGCAGTTTCGACAAACGGATGCTGCGTTTTTACACAAACGTGCCGGTGAGCGATAGTCTGGCGTTCAATGTGTCTGCGGTGCATGCCGAGGCCGACAACTATTACGAAGGGACGGTAGGTACACCGCCGCACCCGATACCCAGAGATAAAACGACCGGCGTGCGGGCGAAAATCCGCTGGCAACCGGGGGATAACTGGGATATCCGCCTGGCGGCCACGCGGCTGGTCTTTGAGGGCGGCGGCAGCAATATTGCCTATACCACCCAGCCTTCGTTAGTGGCGTCCCTCGCGGGGGTGCAGCCGCAGACGGGTTATAAGGGCGCGCTTGATTACAACGTCTACACGGAAACCGATCCCAATGATGTGTTTTATGGCAGCGTGCTCTACAACGCGCCGTGGTTTGATATCAAACTGCTGGGCAGTAAGCAGAAGATGGATACTGCCGGGTCGCGGGACTTTGACGGTTCGCCGCAGGGGCTCTCTGCCTTTGATACCCCTGATCAATTCATTGAATCCGAGTCGGCGGAAATTCAGCTTCTTTCAAA
>JBFEVY010000380.1:0-3049 GCA_041546665.1 Spongiibacteraceae bacterium
CCACGCCAGCATGCCGGGATGCGGCCCATGCCCTGTTGGGACAGGGAGCGGCAGTCACCATCATCAATGACAGTCCGGGCTTTGTCTGCCAGCGGATTCTGGCCACCATTGTTAATATCGCCACCAATATTGCCCAGCGGGGTATTGCCAGCGTGGTCGATATTGAAGATGCGGTGCGTCTGGGTCTGGGCTATCCCTCTGGGCCGCTCAGTCTGGGTGAGCAGATTGGCAGTGATCGCATTCTGGCGATACTGGAGGCCATGCAGATTCAGACCGGCGACATGCGTTACAGGCCCAGCTTGTGGCTGAGTCGCCGTGTCAGTCTCGGCGTGTCGCTGCTGACTGAGGAGGCCAGTCGGGCATGAGCGCAATCGATATCGACTTCCTGAAAACCTGGGAGGGAAAAACCGAAACCCTCGACGATGAACTCAGCCCCTTCAAGGCGCGGGCGTTGGCCGCAGTATTGAATCGCAAAAATTTGCCCGTCACCGGCGAGACCCTGTCGCCGGGTTGGCAGTGGCTGTACTTCCTGCATACGCCGAGTTCCGAGGGCACCGGCGCCGACGGTCACCCTTGTACAGGGGATTTCCTGCCTCCGTCGCCGTTGCCGAGACGGATGTGGGCGGCGGGTAATGTGCGCACAATCGAGCCGCTGGTGTTGGCAGAGCGCGCGACCAAACTGTCCCGCATCAGCTCCGTTGACCTGAAATCGGGGAAAAGCGGTACGCTGTTGTTTGTGAATGTATTGCACGAGATTACCCAGCGCGGCGAGCTGTGCATTTCCGAAGAGCAGAATATTGTGTATCGGGAAATGCCCACCGCGCCGGCACCTCTGCCGGCAGGTGTCCAGCCCGACTGTGACGCCGAATGGTGTCGGGAGGTGCGGCCCGATCCGGTGCTGTTGTTCCGGTTTTCGGCGCTGACCTACAACAGCCATCGCATCCACTACGACCGCGACTACGCGGTCGATGAAGAGTTTTATCCGGCCCTGGTGGTACACGGCCCACTGTTGGCGACCTTGCTGGTGGAGCACGCGGTAAGCCGTTTTCCCGATGAGGCCATCACCGGTTTTAAATTTCGTGCGCAGCGCCCGACTTTCGACAACCACCCGTTTACCCTGTGCGGGCGTCGCGAGGGCAATATCCTGCACCTGTGGACTCAGGATCACGAAGGCTTTATCGGTATGACGGCCACAGCGGAAATGGGACAGATATCATGATGCAAACGATGCCGATGTGGCGCTCTATGCTGTTTCTGCCTGCCCACGTAGAAAAATTTGTGGCCAAGGCCCACACCCGTGGTGCGGATGCCTGCATACTCGATCTTGAAGACAGCGTACCCCTCGATCAAAAGGCTGTCGCGCGGGAAAAAGTTGCTGCCGGCGCGAACCTGATCGCCAGCCATGACGTGGGTGTGCTGGTGCGTATTAACAACGACAATGCGGAAACGCTGGCCGCCGATATTGCGGCATCCGTATGCCCGGGTGTGAACGCCCTGGTGGTGCCCAAGGTTAATGACGCCGAAATTTTGCATAGTGTCGATATATTGGTCGCCGCTGCTGAGCAGGCCCGCGGCCTTGCCACGGGCTCGATTCGCCTGGTTGCTCAGATCGAGGATGTTCATGCCCTGCCTAAGCTGGATGCGATTGCCGGGGCTTGTCCCCGACTGATGGGGATGAGTCTCGGTTCGGAGGATTTCTCCGCCTCTGCAGGCATGCAGCCGACGCCGGAAACCCTGTATATGCCGAACCAGATGGTAGTGTTTGCCTGCCGGCGAGCGGGTATTCTGCCATTGGGTTTTCCTTCATCCATCGCGGAATATAGTGATGAGTCGGCCTTTTCGCAAAGCGTCAGGCGGGCTGCCGAAATGGGTTTTGTCGGCGCATTCTGCATTCACCCGAATCAAGCGCGGATGTTGAACGAAGGTTTTAGCCCTTCGGAACTTGAGCTTGAGTATGCCCGGGAACTGCTTGCTGCTGTTGCTGAAGCAGAAAAGAAAGGGCAGGGCGCCTTTGCCTTCAGGGGAAAAATGGTTGATCCGCCGGTGATTAGCCGTGCGGAAGAAGTGCTGCGCCGCGTCGCGGGCAGAGTTGAAGACAGCAAATAGAGTTACTGTGATGAACGAATTATTGATACCGGGCCATGAACAGATTGCAGGCTTGCTGAGCGGCCTGCGCCGGCAGCTGGAAGCTGCAACGAAGGCGCTCGCGCAACAGTGTGCCGCCGATGGCAAGCTCGACGCAGATCTCCTCGATGGGCGGCAGGTGGCGAGTTTCGAACTGGCCTGGGCTCATGCGGAGTTGTTGGCCGCGGAAAGTGCGGTGGAAGTGCTGAAGCGGGACGAAGGGGAACTGGCAAGCCGTCTTGCGGCGATTTTTGTAGCAGAAGCCTTGACCTTGCTGCGTGACCGTCTGGAAGTGATCGATCTGGACGTGGGGCTGGAGCTCTCTCCCATGTTGACCGCTATCCACACTGAAGCAGCCAGTCGCGAATTGCGCAAAAGTGCGCTGAGTGATGCCTTTCTCCAGAACACCGCGCGCCTGATGTCGGACAATCCGGAACAGATCGCCAATATCCGCCTCAGCGAAGACATGAGTATGGTGCAGGACATGTTTCGCCGCTTTGCCGCGGAGGAGGTTGCGCCCCAGGCGGAACATATACACAGGCAGGACCTTACGGTACCCGAAGATACCCTGTTACAGCCCTTGCGCGAAATGGGTGTATTCGGTCTGTCGATTCCGGAACAATTTGGCGGCAGCGCCCCGGATGACCGGGACGACAACCTCACGATGGTTGTCGTGACTGAAGCCCTTGCCGAAGCTTCCCTGGCGGCGGCCGGCAGCCTGATTACCCGTCCCGAAATTCTGTCTCGTGCTCTCATAACCGGAGGGACCGAAGAACAGAAACAACACTGGTTGCCGCGCATCGCCCAGGGAGACCCACTGTGCGGTATCGCAATTACTGAGCCAGACTACGGTAGCGACGTTGCCAGCCTGAAACTGCGCGGTACCCGGGTGGAGGGCGGTTGGTTACTCAACGGCGCCAAGACC
>JBFEVY010000115.1:0-9793 GCA_041546665.1 Spongiibacteraceae bacterium
CCTTTAATGCCCAGGCCCTCGAAGAACAGGGTATTTCAGATATCGAAGACGTCAGCAATTACGTGCCGAATGTGCAGATTTCCGAATCTCCCGGCGGCAGCACCGGAGCAACCATCGGCGTGCGTGGCTCGGTCACTGTCAATCCGGCCATCACCTGGGAACCTACCGTCGGTATTTACATGGATGGGGTGTTTATTGCCAAAAATGTCGGCGGCATTTTTGATGTCGCCGAACTGGAACGCATTGAAATCCTGCGCGGACCGCAGGGCACCCTGTACGGCAAAAATACCGTGGGCGGTGCGGTCAATCTGGTCTCCCGTAAGCCCGGCGATGAATTCGCTGGCAATATTCGCATTGGCGCAGGTAATTTTGGCTATACCGAAGTTTTTGCCAGCATCGACAGCGGCACGGTCAATGACTCGTTGCGCTTTAACCTGGCCTTTGACAAGAAAGACCGCGACGGCTTCTACGACAACCGCTCTGCCGACCCCCAGGCCGCCGACGAATTCAAGGAATTGGACTCCTCGGCAGGCCGCTTCGCCGCCATCTTC
This sequence comes from Spongiibacteraceae bacterium, assembly GCA_041546665.1. Lineage (GTDB taxonomy): Bacteria > Pseudomonadota > Gammaproteobacteria > Pseudomonadales > Spongiibacteraceae > Spongiibacter. The sequence continues at coordinate 552 of JBFEVY010000115.1, forward strand.
GATGCGAGTGATGCGCTAGAGATTTACTACACCCTGGATTGGGCTGAAAAAGACAATACCCCGTCGTTCCCCCAATACGAACCGGCGGGAAGCGAAGTGAAACGCCGGGACAACGGCGCTGTGAACGGGGTGAAATACGACCGTTCGAAGAACAGTGGCCACGCGCTGCACCTGGAATATCAAATGGGTGACCTCGCCCTGAAGTCGATCACCGCCTACCGGGAGATGAGCTTCGACGACAGCAATGACTATGACGGCTCAGATTTCACCGGCTTCCACGCCGAGCGTCATGTCGAACACGAGCAATGGTCACAGGAATTCCAGCTGATCGGCACCGTGGGCAACGTGAATTTTGTGAGCGGCCTGTTCTATTTCAATGAAGATGCCGATATCTACAACCCCTACTTCGCCTATGGGCCAGGCAGCGCGGTTCCCCCGACCCCAGCGACTAACAATAAAATCGACAACCGCTACGGCGCAGAGAGTGAATCCATCGCCATCTTTGGTCAGGCAGACTGGCAGGCCTCAGAACAGCTCACCTTAACTCTTGGGCTGCGCTGGACCCACGAGGAGAAAGATCAGTATATCGAGCACATTCTGGTAAGCAGCGACGACGCCACAACCGGAACTAATTACGCCAGCGATGTCACCCTGCTGCCCTACACCAAGAGCAACGAGACCTGGTCCAATTTCTCACCGTCGTTCATTGCCAGCTATATGATCGACGACGACACCACCGCCTACGCCAAGGTCGCCAACGGTTGGAAGTCCGGCGGCTTTAACGGCGAGGCCGACACAGCGGCAATCGCGCAAATGCCCTACGACGAGGAAACGGTAACCTCCTACGAGCTGGGCCTGAAATCCCGCTGGCTGAGTGATCGTCTGCAAACCAACGCCGCCGTCTTCCAGAATGACATTAAAGACCTGCAACTCTCCGAATTTGTCGGCACCTCCGGCTATTCGCAGATTCAGAATGCCGGTGAAGCCACCATTCAGGGTGCGGAGCTGGAAGTCATCGCCGCCGTTGCCAAGGGCTTTAATGTCAACGTGAACTACGGCTATCTGGACGCCGAATATGACAAGTTCATCTCCTATGGAATGGACATCAAGGATTCCGCCCGATTCCCCTACACCCCCGAGGAAAAATACCGCGTTGGTCTGGAGTACTTCAGCTCACTGGGCTTTGCGGAACTGTCTGCGCGACTGGACTGGTCCTACACGTCTGACTTTTATGTTTACCACGACCGGGCAGCAGCTGAGCTGACCAAAGTAGAGGATTTTGCGGTTCTGAACGCGCGCATTACCCTGGCCGATATCAATGTTGGCGCCGGCAAACAGCGCTTGAAAGTCGCCCTGTGGGGTAAAAACCTGACCGACGAGGAATACCGCTTAAACGGCATTCCCTTTACCCAGGCAGGCTACGCGGTGAACTACTACGGCGATCCGCGCACCTATGGCATTGTCCTGAGTTATTCTTTTTAACTTTACCGTTCTGCACAAAAAAGCCAGCTTAATCGCTGGCTTTTTTGTTACTCAACCGCCTAATTGCTGCGCTACCGTATCGTAGTCCCAGTAGGCCCGCAGCGAGCAAATTTTCCCCTCGGCATTGGCGCGGTACAAAACGGCCATATTAACGGTCACACTGAGGTCGCCCGGATAGGTGTTCACTACCTTCACCACATTGATGCATTCATCCCCTGCAGGGAAGGAAGAGACGATCTGAAAATCCATACTGCCCGGCGCGATCACATTGTCCCAGAAGCTCGCTATGGCAGCCTTGCCACGGTGCCCTTCACCGCTCGGATCCAGCGGTGATTCCCCCACCGGATCGCAGACTATGGCATCCTCTGCGAACAGGGCCAGCCAGCTCTCCCGGTCCCCCCGCGACGCAAACTCACCCGATTTTCTGCTGGCGGCCAGGGCCAACTGCGCGTATCCCATTGTTATTATCTCCACTTTGATTCACCTTCAGCGCCTTATCTTCTCGCGGCCTCGCCAGCTTCGCACGCAGTCAAACAACCCGCTTCGGCTTGATTTTGACGAAGCGCTGGCGTTATTTTTAGCCGCCATAGCGTATGATGCTATTCAGACAAACGGGCATTACATCCCCCATATGCATGAGCACACAGGTTTATGAACGACTTTCTACCACCACCGCTACTGCGCAACCCCCACGTGCAGTCAGTCCTCGCCTCAACGGCGCTGCGCAAGATTCGCATTAAACCGCGCTGCCGCCCCTTGCTGGCGGCGAGTAAAACGGTGATTCTGGAATGCGGTAACGGTGTTCAACTGCTCGGTGAGTACAGCCCCCAAGCGACGCGCAGCAAAGGTCTGGTTATTCTGATTCACGGCTGGGAAGGCAGTAGCAATTCCACCTACATGCTGTCGTCGGGAAGCGCGCTCTACAATGCGGGTTACGACATCTTTCGACTCAATCTGCGTGACCACGGCCCAAGTCACCACCTTAACCGCGAGTTATTTAACTCCACCCGGCTGGATGAAGTCGTCGCCGCCGTTGCCGCAATTCAGCGCATCTATCCACACGACTGGAACTTCCTCGCCGGCTTTTCCCTTGGCGGCAACTTCGCCCTGCGCATCGCCACCAAAGCAGCGGAGGCGGGATTGTCATTGGACAAAACCATCGGTATCTGCCCGGTACTCAACCCGATTCGCACCATGAAAGCCCTGGAAGAGGGCTGGTGGGTCTACGAAAAGTACTTCGTACGCAAATGGAAACGTTCGCTGCGAAAAAAACTCGAACTCTACCCAGAGCTGGGGTACCAAGAGGAATTACCGGGATTTAACAGTCTGCGGGGCATGAACAGCTACTTTGTTCCCAATCACACGCCGTTTAGCGACACGCAGGACTACCTAAATGCCTATGCCTTAACCGGCGACAGACTCACCGGGCTGGACTCGCCAGCTCATATCATTGCAGCTGACGACGACCCCATCATTCTGTCGGAAGATCTCGTCCACCTCGCGCAAAGCCCGATGCTAAATATCGAAAAGCCGCGCTTTGGCGGGCATTGTGGTTTCGTCAGCAATTACCGGCTCGACAGTTGGATAGATCAGCGATTGCTAGACTTGATTAACGACGCCCGCACCATCGCCAGAAAGAACCAGGAAAGCGCCCTGCTATAAGCCGAGCTGGTCAGCAATCGCCAGGATACGCAGAGCCTCGTCGAGGTGCAGTGCCTCGACAAGCTTGCCGTCGACCAGCACGACTCCCTTGCCCTCTGCTTCTGCGGCTTTCCAGGCTTCCTGGATCTTTCTGGAACGAGCAATTGCCTCTACAGACGGGGAAAAGGCACGGTTCGCCGGTGCTACCTGCTTGGGGTGAATCAGGGTTTTTCCATCAAAGCCCAGCTCGACACCCTGCTGGCAAGCCTGTTCAAACCCGGCGGCATCCTCAAGGTCAATATGCACGCCATCAAAGACATCCAGGCCATGCGCCCGGGCGGCCAGGACACACATACTCAGCGAGGTCAGCAAGCCAAGCCGCTGCGGGGTGTGGCCAATGCGCAGCTCCTTAGCCAGATCCGTGGTCCCCATAACAATCGCCGCCATTCTGGGATGAGAGGCTGCAATTTCATCTATTGCCAGTATCCCTCTGGGAGTCTCCGCCATCGTCCACAATTTTAGCGCTGCCGGCGCCCCGGCCTGCTGTAGCACCTGGGTCACGGCATGAACCTCGGCCGCAGATTCGACCTTGGGCAAACACAGAGCTGCGATCGGTGCCTTTGCGAAGGCTTCAATGTCAGCCCGTCCCCATTGGGTATCAAAACCATTGACCCTGACAACCAATTCTCGCTGGCCGTAGCCCCCGTGATTTACCGTATCGAGGATTTGCTGACGAGCGATTTCTTTCTGCGCAGGAGCGACAGCATCTTCCAGATCAAAAATAAGTACATCGGCCTCGATCTCCCGCGCTTTATCCATGGCGCGCTGATTCGAGCCAGGCATGTAAAGCACCGAACGACGGGGTTTAACAGACATGGACGCTCTCCGCAAAAAATTGCATTTTAACACCCGCCCACGGCGCTGTACCGATATCCGCAGCAGTACCAGCAAGATTGAAGGCGATTAATGCAAAGTGGGACGGGATGGCCAGGCTGGCGCGAATGGCGCCAGCCTGGTTGTTTAAGTGACAGCGGGTAAATCCACACCGATCAGGCGTGTTCACCCAAGGTGGAAAGGCCTAGCCGCGCGCTTCCGCGGCGCCCAGCTTGACGATATTCCCCGCGTCCGCAGGCTCGCCCGAGGCGTTCGTCTCAGCAACAGAATTAGCCTTTTTCACCGCAGGTTTTGGCGCCGCGCGAACAGATCCTGAGCGCTTGCTAGAACGCGTTGTGCCAGTCTTCGCTACAGAGGTAGTGCTGCTGCTTGCCTTAGCTGAGTGCTTGCGTGTTGATTTCGCCTTTGCGGTACCTGTCGCGGCAGGCTGCTCCGCTCCGTTCACACTACTCTGCGCAGGCTTTTTCTGAATCGCCGCCAGCAATTCCGCAAAAGACGCTTCCAGACACTCCCGATAGAAAGCAGGGTCGGTCAGGGAATCCCTATCACCAAGCACCGACACCGTTACAATACCGGCAGAACTGTAGGCCATGTGGAACAGCCCCACACCCGGCGTCAGCAAACCAATACCGTAGTAGCGCACCATCTCAGCGCCAGCCGAATACAGCGGAAACGGTGGACCAGCCACATTCGATACCACCGAGCTGATGCCCAGCGGCAGATGCTGGGTCAGTTCATTATTCACGTAGGCATTCACCAGCGGCTTGGTAAGCAATGGCGGTAATACGCCGGCCACCCGCAGTACATCGACAAGCGGCGAATTCTCGCCGTAGACCTTGGCTTCCTGCGAACTCTTGTAAACAGCCTGCAAGCGTTCCAATGGCTCGGCAATTTCGGTATGCACTTCCACAAACACCGAACCGACCTGATTGTGCTCGTCGTTCACCGCGCGACGGGTACGCATATCCAAAGGAATCGATACCGCCAGGCTGTCATCCGGCAGCTCGCCATGATGCTCCAGGTAACGGCGCATCGCGCCACCGACAATCGCCAACACTACATCATTGAGTTTTACACCGGCAAAATTCTTGATCGCCTTCAGGTCGGCAACGGGAAACTCTGTGGCATCAAAAACCCGATACGGGCCAACCGGATTATTAAAACGCGTTCGCGGCGAGGTAATCGATGGAACAGGGATTTTTTTCTGTAGCATCCCAAAGCCCATCTTGCCCAGATCCAGCACCGCTGATGCGGCGCCGCTGACCAGTTTCACCGAGTTTCTGACCTGATTCACTACCGTTGTCGTACCAAGTACGACCCCGGTCGGCATGCTGTCCACCACGATTGTGTCCGGCCCATCTGGCACCGCGGAAGGATCGGGTTGAAGATCGTGAATCACTTCCATGATTGACGAGCCACCGGCACCGTCCACCAGGGAATGGTGCATTTTGGTGTAAATCGCAAAACCACCCTTGGGTACACCCGGGATGTTATCGAGCCCCTCAATGATATAAGCCTCCCAAAGCGGGCGTGCCATATCAAGGGGGCGCGCGTGAATACGCGAGACCAGAATACACAGCTGTCGCCAGTCACCGGGCTGGGGCAAAGCGATATGGCGGATGTGAAACTCAACGTCGAAGTTCGCATCCTGAACCCAGTAGGGTCGGTCCAGCTGTCCGGGAACATTGATTAAGCGGGATCGGAAAATTGAATGCTTTTTCAGCCGGCGCTCAAAATTGGCGATGACTCCCTTGAATCTAACGAAGCCACCCGGGGCCGTCGAAGGGTCATAAATCCCCAGCCCGCCAACATGTTGGGGGGTATTGGGGTGCTCGAGATTAACGAAAGCCGTATCGAGTACACCTAATTGTCTCATCCGGTTCCACTCCCTGCAGATGATTAATAATTATTGGCTAGTGTGTGTCGTTGCTACGCCACCCAGGGACGCAACAACGAAAGCCTTCCCGCTATTTTACCCGCACTTACAGACTGTTACATAGGCCGCTTGACGTACCGCTAGCCTTTTCGAGCAGCATTCTTCCTTTGCCGCTCCGGCGGTGGCGCCCCGACATGAGGGACATTGCGCTGACGCGCCAATTCGACCTGTTTCTGACGATCCCGAAAACGCTTTTTCTGGTCTTCAGTCAGGCTATCTGCACAATTTGAGCAGCTCACCCCCTCTTCGTAACCCGGCGCCGTTTTTTCCGACTCACTGATTGGACGACGGCAGCCACGACACAACGCGTAGTCTCCCACCTTCAAACCATGTCCAACCGATACCCGGTTATCAAAAACGAAACATTGCCCCTCCCAAAGGCTTTCTTTCTCCGGCACTTCTTCGAGGTATTTCAGGATACCACCCTCAAGGTGGTAAACCTCATCGAAACCCTCTTGCTTCATAAACGCCGACGCCTTTTCACAGCGGATGCCACCGGTACAAAACATGGCTACCTTCTTGTGCTGCTCGGGCTTGTAATGTTCACGGACATAGCTCGGGAAGTCCCGAAAAGTGTTTGTTTCCGGATCGACCGCCCCTTTAAACGTCCCGATACCCACTTCATAGTCGTTGCGGGTATCGATCAACAGTACCTCGGGGTCAGAAATCAGCGTGTTCCAGTCCCGAGGTTTGACATAGGTACCAACCACTTTATTGGGGTCAATCTCCGCCACCCCCATGGTGACGATTTCCTTCTTCAACTTCACCTTCATTCGATAGAAAGGTTGATGCTCGTCAAAAGATTCCTTATGTTCCAGGTCGGCCAGACGCGTATCACTGCGCAAATAGGCCAGCACCGCATCGATTCCCTCGCGACTCCCGGCGATCGTGCCATTAATGCCCTCGGCGGCAAGTAGCAGGCTGCCGCGAATATCGTGATCAAGGCAATGTTGCAGCAGAGGCTCCTTGAGCTCCTGGTAGTCGGGCAAACTGACAAATTTGTACAGGGCGACGACGACAAACTCACTCATATCACACCCCCTGTCCGCTATCAGCCTTACTTCCACCCATGCAGCTGGGCGATTCCGGGCTCACTGAGCCGCGCTGACGCCACTCCTCAGGACTGTACAAGTGTAGGGCCAAGGCGTGCACTGGGCCTGCCAACTCTTCGTTGAGCAGCGCGTAAACCCGCTGGTGCCGCGCAACTTTGCGCAGACCGTCAAAGGCTTCAGCCGCCAGGGTCACCTTAAAGTGAGTTTCCGAATTGGGAGGCACACTGTGCATATGACTCTCATTCAGCACCTCCATAAACTCTGGCGCGAAACCCTGCTTCAGCTTGCTTTCAATTTGCGCCTGAACAGGCGCCGTACTATCGGGGTGTAGATTGGACATGGGGTACTACCAAAAATAGATATTTCTAAACCGAGCAATTATACACTCCCCGGGTCATCGATGGGACTGTCTCAGCGCGGCGGCCAGAGCCCCGTTTCCCCAGGCCACCAACTCATCCGTATTGTCCAGGGCTGTTTCCGGCGCCTGGTAGTAACTCAGCGCAATATCCTTGTCTCCACGGCGGTAACTGAAGGGCTCCAGCCCCTCATCCAGAAAATCGTCCCGGTTTGCATCATCGGCTTTGAAATAGAGTGTATCGTCTATCACCAGGGCAAACATCAAGCCCTCCAGGAACACACCGTGACCACCAAACATACGCCGACTGCGAACCGGCCCAACAAGCTGCAACTGATCAAGCAAGTAAGCGATAAATTCCTCATTATTGGCCATAACCGGCTAAACCTGCAGGCGATAAAAATCGACGGCGTTGTCCCACAGCACCCGGCGCGCCCCCTCATCGCCCAGGGCACTGGCCAGAATCTCGACATCCGCCGCGTTAAACGGCCGCGGCGAGCGCGTTGAAGGCAAATCGGTACCGAACATCAGCGCAGTGGGGTCGATTTCGTAGAGGCGCCGCAAGACCTGACTGACCGCAAAGTCAACGCGCCCAAAGCCAGTGGCTTTTACCCGCACACCTTTCTCCACCATCCTGTACAGTACCGGCAAGCCTTCTTTGGTCAACCCCAGGTGGTCGATACTCAGGGCCGGGAGCGAGCAAAGTTCACTCTCGATTTCTTCGAGGCACTTACAGTCGGCGTAAATTTCAGAATGCCAGCCCAGTAGATCGTGGACACGGCAGGCGAACTCGCGCAAATTTTCCATAACGTCCGGACCGCCGCGCCGAATATTAAATCGCACGCCGCGAATGCGGGTGCTGGCCAGTGCCTGCAAATCCCCGTCGCTGATGGTGGGTGGCAATTGCGTGACGCCAACAAAGCTAGGGCCGAGATTCTCCAGCGCCGCCAGCAAATACTCCTGGTCATAGACCTGAAATGAACCGGAAACGACCGCGCCGCCAGCAATCCCTAAATCGGCCGTACTCCCAACATAATCATCCACCGTAAACGGATCGGGGAGAAAACCATCATTGGTGTAGAGCGGGAAAGCTGGGTCGATAATGTGCAGGTGGGAGTCGAATATCATCTGATCCATCGAAAACGCCTCCCCTGCTTTTTTGAAAATGGGCGCCAGCGAAAAACCGCCGACCACTTATTGTTATTTGATGTTGCCCTAAACACAGCGAGCTAATCGCGATTTAGTGCACAACTTTCCCAAGCTCGCAGATTTTACTGTCAAAAGCAATCTTTCTGAGCCCCGCTCAGCGTCTGAAAAAGCCAAGCAACGCTATATCAAGCCTCTGTTTTTATTGAATTTTTAGCTTCAATCCACTGAGACATATACTGGTGACTGCGCAGCGAATGGTGACGCAGCATCTGACCGATAAAATTACTGCGACGCAGAGCGGCCTTGTCGTGTAAAAGGTGTTGGAGACGCGCCATCAATGCGGCGCGATGACGCTCGGGCAAAAACCGCTGCTCCAGAATCGCAAAGCCATGCGCCTGCGCTTCCAGCCATTGCGCCTTCTGGGAGTACAAATCGACAGCAGCGTCGATAAACTGCGTCGCCCCGTTTTCCAGCGCGCTATTTACCACCGCGCCTTTTACCACCGCCCCGCCCCAGGGCAAGTCCCCCGCCATGCTCTCTGCACCGATCTCGGTGGTAATGGAGGGCGTGCCTTGCTCCATGGCATCCAGCAGCTTGCCCTTCTGGCCAGCGCCAAACCGCAGCGGCGCCAGATTTAATCTGGCTTGCCCCATCACCTGAGCCGCATCAGTCGCCCAGCCCTTGATCAGAAATCCAAGTTTGTCACTGTGTAACTGCTGCGCCTTAGGCGGCG
>JBFEVY010000275.1:0-4933 GCA_041546665.1 Spongiibacteraceae bacterium
CATCGCCATCGAGCACAGCGGTTTCTCCGTATTCGCCGGTGTAGGTGAGCGGACTCGTGAAGGTAACGACTTCTACTACGAGATGAAGGAGTCCAACGTACTGGACAAGGTATCTCTGGTTTACGGTCAGATGAACGAGCCGCCGGGTAACCGTCTGCGCGTGGCCCTGACAGGTCTGACCATGGCTGAAAAATTCCGTGACGAAGGCCGTGACGTTCTGCTGTTCGTCGACAACATCTACCGTTACACACTGGCAGGTACCGAAGTATCGGCACTGCTGGGTCGTATGCCTTCTGCGGTAGGTTACCAGCCCACACTGGCTGAAGAGATGGGTGTACTTCAGGAGCGTATTACCTCCACGAAGACCGGTTCTATCACTTCTATCCAGGCGGTATACGTACCGGCGGATGACTTGACTGACCCCTCTCCTGCAACCACGTTTGCTCACCTTGACTCAACCGTCGTACTGAGCCGTGATATTGCTGCGAAAGGTATTTACCCTGCGGTAGATCCCCTGGATTCTACTTCTCGTCAGCTGGATCCGCTCATCGTTGGTGCTGAGCACTACGAAGTGGCCCGCGGTGTACAGACTGTACTGCAGCGCTACACTGAGCTGAAAGACATCATCGCCATCCTGGGTATGGACGAACTGTCTGAAGAAGACAAAATGACTGTAGAGCGCGCGCGTAAAATCGAACGCTTCCTGTCTCAGCCTTTCCACGTTGCTGAAGTCTTCACTGGCAGCCCAGGCAAATACGTATCTCTGAAAGATACTATTGCCGGTTTCCAAGGCATTCTGAATGGCGACTACGACCACCTCCCCGAGCAGGCCTTCTACATGGTCGGCACCATCGAGGAAGCGGTTGAGAAAGCAGCTAAACTGTAAGCTCGTTCGCGAGCTTCAAGCCTAAGAGGCTAAACTATGGCTATGACAATTCATTGTGACATCGTGAGTGCCGAAGCCGAGATTTTCTCTGGTCGTGCCAAGTTGGTTGTTGCCAACGGCATCCAGGGTGATCTGGGTGTGACCTATGGTCACGCACCGCTGCTCACTTCGCTGGAGCCCGGCCCCGTTCGTGTGGTGCTGGATAATGGCGAAGAAGAGGTTTACTACGTGTCTGGCGGTTATCTGGAAGTGCAGCCCAATGTGGTTAGCATTCTGGCCGACACCGCACTGCGCGCCAGTGACCTGGATGAAGCAGCGGCGCTGGAAGCTCAGCAGGAAGCCCAACAGGCCATGCTGAACCAAAGCGGCGACATTGACTATTCCCGTGCTGCAGCGCAACTCGCTGCCGCTTCTGCACAGCTGCGTACCCTGCAGCAGATTCGCAAGGCGATGGGTAAATCCTGATACTACCCTTCTATCAGGAAAGGAAAAGGCAGCTTCGGCTGCCTTTTTTTATGTCTGTTATTTTCCTGTGCCGAGGAACTAGCGACGACTCGCTTTAAGGGCCTCAACCACCATAGGCAAGCTGATGTCGATCTGGGCGGGTAGGGCATTGTCGGTAAAGGCTTGCTGTACGGAGTTTTTTAACGATTTGAAATTACCTGAAGCAATAGCCTGAGTCGTTGCATCGTCAAAGGCTGTTTGTAAGGTAACGGCGCCAATCACCGCGTGGATCATTGAAAAATACCCCAGCAGGGCTTCGTGTTCGGTGAATCCTGCATCGCTGAGTTTATCAATAAAAGCGGAGGTTACCGCCAGGCCGGTTGGCCCAACTGAAAAGCGACCGAGCTGGGTTATCCAGGCGCTATCACTATAAAGCGCGTTATACATGCGCTTTCCGATAGTGAATACCCACTCTTCCCAATCCAGACTGGTGTCGGGAATCACATCGGCGCGGAGGATAAACTCGTCAAGCGCGGCGGAAAGCAGGGCGTCCTTGTTTTTGAAATGTTTGTAGAGCGCCATTTGCGAGACGCCCAGGTGATTAGCCAGTCCGCGGATGGACAGTTTTTCCAGGCCATTTTCCTCGATCAGCGCCAATGCACCGTCCAGATAATGGTGGCGCTTCAAGTACCGGCTGCCGCCGTCAGGCTGTTGCATTGCTTTGCTGTTCATCGAATTTTGCCGCCGTCGGGGTTGCCGCTAAGGCTGAAGTCTTTCGGGTAAATGAGATTGGCAACTGTACCAGGGTTCGGGCAAACATCGAGGCGATAAAGGGCGCGTCACCGGCGATCTTGAGATTTTCGGTTTGCAGCAGAAATTCGCGCAGTACAATCCTGATTTCCATCCGCGCCAGTTCCCTGCCAAGGCAGGCGTGAATACCGTGGCCGAAGGTTAAATGCTTTTTGCCGTTGTGGCGAAACAGATCGATTTGATTTGGATTATCGAACACGCGCTCATCGCGATTTCCCGATGCCCACATCAGAAACAGCCGGCTCCCGGCAGGCAGCGTAACACCGTTTACCTCGGTGTCTGCTTTCGCCCAGCGAAAATGCCCTTGAAACGCCGACTCCAAACGAAACACCTCTTCGACAAAATTGGGCAGCAAATCCATATTGTCGCGGATCTGTTGCTGTACCTCGGGGTTTTCGATTAATAGTTTCAGTGCGTTCCCCATAGAGGTCGCCGAGGAATCGCTGCCGGCAATCAGCAGTTGAAAAATCGCACTGACCGCGCGCTGATCGTCAAAATCGGTGGCTTCATCATTGGCTGCCTTTACCAGCAGGCCGATAATATTGTCCTTTGGGCGCCGTTTGGCCGCCAGGTAGTGACGCCAGCAATAGCGATGAAAGCGCAGCGACTCCATGGCGCTGCGAGCAAGCTCGGCGGGTTGGGCAATCCCGCTTTGGGAGTTAATTGCGTGTACACACCACTGCTTGATTTTGAGAAAGTCCTTTTCCGGGAGGCCCAGCAATTTGATGATGAGCCGCATCGGCAGCTTCCAGCCAAATTCCGCCATAAACTCCAGTTCGCCCCGGTCTAAAAAGGCGTTCATCATCTCCCGGCACAGCGTTTCCACTTCAGCTTCGAGACTTTTCACAAAGCGCGCATTCAATGCCGAATGGCCGACTTTGCGCTCCGTGGTGTGCTTGGGGGCGTCGGCGGTGGCCAGCACATCGGCGGGGATTATCCCCAACCGGCTCAAGCGCACGTTTCTTTCTACGGTGGGGCGCATATCCTGGCCTTTTCGCAGCCCGGCGACCACACCCTGATGAGTGGACGAAAAAGTCTCGGTGTCGCGGCTCAGCCTGACAATATCCTCATAACGGGATACACAGACCACACCGTTTTTCAGTTCATAAATGGGGTACTCATCCCGCAGCATCTGGTAGAAGGGGTAGGGGTTCTGAAAGCAGGCCGGGTTCAGGGGATGAAAATCTTCGGGTGTTTTAGGATTCTCGGGCAAATCGACAGGGCCTGCTTGACGCTGCCGGCGCTTGGCTTTGCCCCTTAACATAAAGGACTGAAACCTGATCAGCATAATCAGCGTTTCTGTCAGTAACTCCCGGCGCGCATGGAAAAAGACATTTTTCATTATTCTATGGCCTTTTAAAAATGGGCTTTATCAGAAAGGTATACAGTGTAAACCAACCGTTGTGATGCGACAATGCAGGGGAATACTCGGTTTTCCGGAGTCACTCTGTGATTGCAGCGAAGCATTTGCGGAAGGCTTGCGTCTGAGGCGGTCGAAACCTATGGTGAGGGGCCACAGTAGCGAAGCCGGCTCTGCCAATTTCTTATGAAACCGAGCACTACACGACTTGATCGTTTTATCAGCCAAAACAGCGCGTATTCGATATCTGATGTGCGCCTGTTGCTGGCGCAGAAGCGCGTGCAGATAGATGGTCACATCGCAGATTCTGTTCGGCAGGTGGTCGGCAGGTTTTCCCGCGTTGAGCTGGACGGCTTATGTCTACAGGATGAAAGGCCAATCTATATCGCCCTGAACAAACCAAGGGGTGTGGTGAGTGCAACACGCGACGCCCGGCATACAACGGTGCTGGACTTACTGGACCACCCAAATAAGAACGCGCTGCATATTGTGGGTCGTCTGGATTTTAATACCACGGGGCTCGTGCTACTGACGAACGACGGAGCGTGGTCGCGAAGGCTCAGTTTACCGGAGACAAAATTGCCCAAAGTTTATGAGGTGAGGCTGGCCAAGCCCTTGGCTGAAGAGTACATCACCGCGTTTCGCAAGGGGCTGTACTTTGCCTACGAGGGCATCACCACACAGCCTGCAGAGCTGGAAATATTGTCAGAATACCGAGCCAGGCTTGTACTGACCGAAGGCAAGTATCACCAGGTTAAACGGATGTTCGGCTTTTTCCAGAATGAGGTGTTGGAGCTGCACCGGGCCTCGGTGGGGCCAATTTCGGTGGGTGGTCTGCAGCCCGGCGAAAGTCGCCTGCTGAGCGATAACGACTTGGCCGCAGTGGCGAGTTGCCTTACCCGATAACGCATCACTTCTGCGGTGAAACCCATTTCCACGTATCATGGGTCCCCAGACCGCTGCCAGGAACCGTTGCCCGTGTCGCTAATGTTTGAAGAAATTGATAACCAGGACTCTCCAATCGGCGAGATCTCTCTGCGCCGGCGACGTATTCCCGCCCTGGGTGATCGCGACATCTATGAAGTGAAACTCGGCGAAGAGTTTTTGATGTCGAGTATGTTTTATGCCGCAGAAGAAGCGTTGTCCACATTGGGTTTAGCGGCGGTGCAGGGCGATGAGCTCAGTGTGGTGGTCGGCGGACTCGGCCTGGGTTACACCGCGGTGAAAGCGCTGGAAGACACACGAATAAAGGAGCTGCTGGTTGTCGAGGCCCTGGATACCGTAATCGGTTGGCATCGGGACGAACTCGTGCCGCTGGGTAAGGTGCTCAACGCCGACCCGCGTAACCGTTATGTACTGGGCAGTTTCTTTGATCTGGCGGTGTCGACACAGGGCGGCTTTGATCCCGATGACCACACCGCGTTATTCGACGC
>JBFEVY010000205.1:0-6682 GCA_041546665.1 Spongiibacteraceae bacterium
CCCAGTAGTTGGCCTCCGTCTCGGATTTAACCCCCATGATTTCCAGGCTCAGATCATCGCGGGGATCAAATTGGAGTTTCAAACGTTGCGCGTTCTGGGTGTGCTTATCGTCGTAGCGATCCAGAAACTGGTTATAGAGCTGCCCCTCGCGATCAATATCCATTGCCGAAAAACGCAGCGCAAACCAGTCGGTGAGCGCCCCACCGGCGGCGACTTCAATCCGACGCTCTTCCGGGTCACTCGAACTGATTTGTGCATTGCCGGAAAACTCGTCACCCGGACCGCGGGTGGTTACATTGAAGACCCCGGCGACCGTATTTTTCCCAAACAGGGTACCCTGCGGCCCTCGCAACACTTCGACCCTGGCAACGTCAAAAATCGCTTCGTTATAATAGGACGGACGGCTGAAAAACACCTCATCCTGAACAAAGCCCACCGAGCTCTCAAACGCCGCGTTAAGAGGGTTGGAGCCAAAACCACGAACGTTGATCTGAGCCAACGCCGGGTCGGTATCCGAAGAGAAACGCACATTGGGGATATACGGTGCAATGTCCTGCAGGCCCGCCGCACCCACTTCCCGCATAAAGTCGCCACTGACCGCGGTCAGTGAAATCGGCACATCCTGCGAGGACTGCTCAATTTTCTGGGCGCTGACCAGAACTTCTTCCAAAACTCGCTTGGTATTTTCCTTTGAGGCTCCCTGCTCAGCCCCGAGAACACCTTGTGCAACTCCGCTGGAAACAAGTAGTACTGCAAAAAACCTGCCTGCTTTCATAGATTTCATCCAGACTTTTATTACTTTTATTTGTCAATATAATTTACATTATTAGCAAGTCTCACTATTGTCGTCAAGTGCATTTACCACTAGACATCCAAGGCCAGATAATGTCAACATAATTGACTATAATAACGGAAAGCTATTGCTATGATTCAATTGCACACAGTACCCACTCCCAACGGTCATAAAATTTCGATCGCACTGGAGGAATTGGGCGCGGAATACGAGGTCATTCCCTACGACATTACCGCGGGCGATCAATTCAAACCGGAATTGCTTGCGATGAACCCGAACAACAAGCTTCCCGTTATCGTGGATACGGCACCGCTTGGCGGGGGAGAACCCCTGTGTATTTTTGAAACCGGGGCAATTCTCATATACCTGGCGGATAAGCACGGAAAACTCCTGTCTACCGACCCACAACAACGCTACCACCAGCTACAGTGGCTGATGTTTCAGGTCTCGGCTGTCGGTCCCCTGCAAGGCCAGGCGCACCACTACGTGCGCTACGCCCGGGTGGAACAAAGCTATGCCAAGGAACGCTATCTCAATGAAACCCGACGTCAATGCCAAGTACTGGAATCGCAGCTGCGAACACGGGACTACCTGGGAGGCGACGATTATTCCATTGCCGACATTGCCTGTTGGCCGTGGCTGCGTGCGCTACCGCTGATCGACATTCACCTGGCAAAGGATTTCCCGGCAACCCACGCCTGGTTTACTCGTATCGCCGAGCGCCCCGCCGTAAGTCGCGGCAAAGATACCATCAATGGCTGGGTCTACGACCTACCCGCAAACTTTCACATGCCACTGGACGAGAAAACCTGGTCCTACTCGTTTGGCGAAGAACAATACCGCGCACGGTAACGACAATGATGAACAAACCCTTATCAGGAATACGAATCCTCGACCTGACCCATATGCTGTCAGGCCCCTTCTGCACGATGACTCTGGCAGATCTCGGTGCCGACATGATCAAGGTCGAGCCCCTTCAGGGAGAGGGAACCCGCAAGCTACTGGCGACTGACCCAGAAAACTCCATTGACGGCATGGGCGCGTATTTTATTACCCTCAACCGCAACAAGCGCGCCCTGTCCATCGACCTCAAGTCAGAGAAAGGCCTCGCGCTGTTCTATGAGCTGGTCAAAGAATCCGATGTCGTGATTAATAATTTTGCTGCGGGCGTGCCCGCCAAACTGAAGATCGACTACGACCATCTCAACGCAATTAATCCGCGCATTATCACCTGCTCCATAACCGGCTTCGGAGAGAATGGCCCCGGCGCCAGCCGCCCCGCATTTGACCAGGTTGCACAGGCTTATGGCGGCGGCATGTCGATAACCGGTGAGAATGCCGACCACCCGATGCGCGCCGGCATTCCCATCGGAGATCTCGGCGGCGGCATGTTTGGCATCATGGGCGTGATGTCCGCCATTATTGAACGCTACCGTTCCGGCCACGGACAACACGTTGATATTTCCATGTTGGATGTGCAAATTTCGCTGCTGAACTACATGGCAACCATGCATTTCCTGTCCGGCAAAGACCCGGAGCCCATCGGCAACAGTCACTTTGTCCACGTCCCTTACAACACCTATCCGACCTCCGACGGCCACGTTGTGATTGCAGTGTTAACGGACAACTTCTGGCAAAACCTAAAGACCGTCGTCAACTGCCCCGCACTGGACAAAGCCGAATACGACACCCAACCGGGACGACTCGCCGACAAGGCATTTATAGACGCAACACTCGGCGAAATTTTTCAGACCGACACCACCGAAGCCTGGCTCGCGAAGCTGAACGAAAAACGCATCCCCTCCGCCCCCGTCAACAGCTTCAGCCGTGCGCTCTCCGACGAGCAGGTGTTACATCGCGATATGGTAGTGGAACTGCAGCACCCCAATGGCAAATCAACCAAAGGGCCGGGCTGCCCGATCAAACTGTCTCGCAGTAATGAACAACACTATAGCCCTGCGCCACTGCTGGGACAGCACACCGACGAGATCATGCGTGAAGTCCTGAGCTACGATGCAGAAGTGATAGCGCAACTCAAAGAAGACGGCATCATCGGCTAGGGCCTGTTGACACTATTACAAGGAGGACAACCCATGGCTGAAACCGTAATTATCAATGATGTTGGCCCAAGAGACGGCTTGCAAAATCAGCCCCAGATTCTCTCGCCCGAGCAACGCGCCGCGCTGATACACAAGCTGATCGACGCTGGCCTGAAACACATCGAAGTCGGCTCTTTCGTTTCGCCCAAGGCCGTACCGGCCATGGCCAATACCGATCGCGTGTTTGCCGATCTACCGAAAGGTGATTTTGCGTTTTCCGCCCTGATTCCCAATTTACGCGGTTACGAATTGGCTAAAGCCGCCGGTATCGACACGGTGGGGATGGTCATTGCCGCCAGCAATACCATGAACCAGAAAAACATCAATATGAGCACCGAGCAGGCGTTTTCTGTCTGCGAGGAAATTCTCGCCCAAGATGTGCATGTCGATAGCAAGCCGAAGGTACTGGCCTATATTGCCACCCCTTGGGAGTGTCCCTTCGAGGGCCAGGTTAACGAGCAGGTGGTGATTTCCCTGGCAGAACGGCTTTTTACCGCCGGCGTCGAGGAAATCATCCTCGCCGACACCATCGGCGCTGCATCGCCGGGGCAGGTAAAATCCCTACTCAGTAAGATGGTCGCCGAATTCGGCGCTTCAAGGTTGTCCTGTCATTTTCATGACACCCGCGGCATGGGCGTAGCGGATGTATTCGCCGCGCTGGAATGTGGTATTCGCAAGTTTGACGCGTCCATCGGAGGCTTGGGCGGCTGCCCCTTCGCACCTGGCGCAACAGGCAACGTCGCCACCGAAGACGTGGCACTTATGCTTACCCAAATGGGCTTTGATACCGGCATTGATCTGGCAAAACTCGTTGCCGCCGCCGATTTCGCTGCTGAATTAACAGGAAACTGTCCCGGCGGACACGCCAGCCCTTGGCTGAAAAGGCAAATTGAAAAAGGGGCGCTTTAGCAGAAGCGCCCTGGAATACGCTGGCTATTGCCAGAACCCGGCAGACGCCTCAGGTATCAGACGGGTCTCGAGTTAAGCGGTTTGCGTCGGTGTGATCGTATTCCCGGTCATAAATACCGAGCAGCGTCGATTCAAAATAACGAAGGCTGTCGCCCTGCACCGTAATCTTGTGGGTAAAGGCCCGAGTGCTGGCGTTATCACGCATAAAGGGTGACTGCACAATTCCCCAATCCGGATCACCCAATACCGCCTTCACTTCGAGCTCCGTTGCACCACTGTCAGTCACCTTGGCGGTTCCACCGGCCACAATCGCCACCGCACGGGGAATAGTGAAAGACTGCATCACCACGCCGCTTTCCTTATCCCAGAGCCAGTAACCAGTTTCGTTGTGAAACACTTCGTCGTTGCTTTTGCGATACACCACTTGATGATAGCGGACGATCGACAACACCTGCTCTTCGGCATTGTCAACATCCCCGGCGGCCTCAAACATGATGGTTTCGTAGTAAGGGCTTAACTCCTCCCCTTCAGGCTCGGGTGCGCGATCCATACCCTTGTCGCCACGCCAAAATCCAATCAACGGCGCCAGTGGACCGTAATCAATACCGTCAATAACGGAGCCGGATTGTGCCTCTGCCATAGTGTTCTCCCTGTTTCTAAGCTCGGAAGCGCAGTTGTTGCGCATAATATCTTTCGGGCCGTGGCCAAGCCTCAGCGCAATCCATCGAACCACACCGAGCGAAGCCTGCGCCCACGCTGGATCACAATGTATTTTGCCTACTATGGCGCGTCAACCGAATTCAGGGGCTGACTTATTTTTTATCTGCCCCGGCCGAAGAACCTTCAGCACTCATTTCTGTATCAATATTATTGATCAAGCCCATCAACAAACGCAGTGCAGCCTTCACTACTGTTTCCCGCGGAATACGATAACCACTGCGCAGCCAGTGCGTTCCAGACTGACGCATGGCGCCAACCACAGACATGCCGAGAATGATTGCCTCGTCCTCAGGCAATCGCCAGTGGGGGTGAACCTGCTGCGCCAGGCTGATCATCAGCTCGGCAAAACTCATGATATAACCGTGGTATAGCTGCTCTACCTCGGGGCTGATGCCCTCCAGCTCAACCATACACACCCTGGCTACCCGGGGGTCTTCCAACGCCGTGAAGAAGATATTCAGCATATCCCGTACCAACTGCTCAGGGGTCGCATCGGGGCAGCAATCAACAATGCAATTGGCAACGTCATTGCGAATCCGCGACATATGCAGCTCGTAGACCGCAGTTAATAACTCCTCAAGGCTGCTGAAATTTTCATAGAAATAGCGGTCGGTCAGCTTTGCCTCGCGACACAGCGAACGCACCGTTGCCGCGCGAAACCCCACCGAGCCAAACACCGCCAGGCCCGCATCAAGAAATTGTTGACGGCGCAGAGCGCGGCGCTCGTCCAGGTTGCGGCCGCCGTAAACGCGACCTTCACTTGCCGACTCAGCGGCTTTAGTTGCTTTCAATTTTGTCATAACAGCAATTTGACAACACGCGTCGTCAAAAGTAAAGTGACGACACACGTCTTCAGATAACCACGACAGACCGACACGTGCTGTCACGACAGAGACCTATAGCAATGACTGAGCAAAATAAAATAATCGAGCACCAAGTTGTCATTATCGGTAGCGGTTTTGGCGGGCAGTGCGCGGCGATAAACCTGAAAAAACGCGGCATCGACGATTTTGTTCTTCTTGAGCGCCGCGACTTCATGGGCGGAACCTGGTGTCAGAATACCTATCCCGGCGCGGCGGTTGACGTCCAGTCAGCGCTCTATTCGATCTCTTCCGAGCCCTACGACTGGTCGCAGATGTTTGCCGACGGCAAGGAACTTCAAGCCTATACACGCCACGTTATCGCCAAACATCGCCTCGAAGAAAAAACCCTGACCCGTTGCAATGTTTCCGAAATCAAATGGAACGACGATGAACAACGCTGGCACATCCACACTGAAGGCGGTGCGCATTTTCGGGCTCAGTTTGTGATCAATGCATCGGGGCCGCTGAGCACCCCGGTGATCCCCAATTTCAAAGGACGGGAGTCCTTTGAGGGAACCAGTTTTCACACCAACAACTGGGATCAGAACTACGACTACCGGGGCAAGAAGGTCGCCATCATCGGCAGCGGCGCGAGTGCCGCCCAGATCATCCCCACCATTGCTCCAGACGTGGAAAAACTGCATATTTTTCAGCGCACCCCACACTGGGTCATTCCCCGTCCCGACTATCACTTCAAACCCTGGCAGCGACGCATTCTGCGCAATCCCGTCGCCTACCGCGTATTGCGTAGCGGGGTGTACTGGGCACTGGAAACCCGTGTAATTGGTTTTAAATACTCAAAGCAAATGCTGAATTTACTGGCCAAACGCAAAGCCGACAAACAACTGCGGACCCAAATCGCCGACCCTGAGCTGCGCCGCAAGGTCACCCCGGATTACACCATTGGCTGCAAACGCATCATTCTTTCCGACACGCTCTACCCTGCATATTGCCGGGACAATGTCAGCCTCCACGACCGCAACGACGGTATCTCCGAAATCACCCCTACCGGTATTCGCACCCAGTCAGGTGAAGATATCGACCTCGATCTGATTATCTACTCAACCGGCTATGACGCGACCGACGGCGTCATCTCCTACCCGGTCATTGGCAGAGACAACACCCCTCTGAGTGAGGTCTGGAAGGAATATCCACGCGCCTACATGGGTACCAGTATCCCCAACTTCCCTAACCTGTTTATTGTGACCGGCCCCAATACCGGCATCGGTCACACCTCAGCGATCTTCATTATTGAAGCGCAAATGAACTACATCATGTCCAGCATTGAAACCGTGAAA
>JBFEVY010000182.1:0-7312 GCA_041546665.1 Spongiibacteraceae bacterium
CCGCTGAAGGTCTCCCGGCTGTTTCCGACTGGGCGAAGCTGGTGACAGGTAGCGCAGTTAGTGAACTGCTGGGAAAAAAACAGGGATTTGCCCCGCGCCGCCTTACTCAAGGGGTCGTAGAGAAAGTAATTCGGGTCGTCACTGTCGAGCAGCGAGCGATCATATTTTGAGTCGAAGCTAGCTAGGGCAGGTGTTTCTTCAAAGCTGGCGATTGCCTCTGTCATCAGTCGATAGGTCTCTGCTGTGTCGTTGAAAACGTCTTTGCCAAACAGAAACTCAAAGGCTGCAACGTAGTCGCTGTTTTCCTGCAATCTTGCAACCACGCTGGCTTCGTCGGGCATACCCATTTCAATCGGGTTAAGAAATGGCGCGGCGGCTTGCCCGGGCAGGTCGGGTGCGCGACCGTCGTGGAATTGGCCGCCGATAAAGCCCGAGTAATCGTCCTGTTGGCTGTTGAAGCGGCTGCGACTGCCGCTTCGAAAGCTTGGGCTAAAGGCCGCGTAGGTTACGGTTGGGGCGTTGCGATCTCCTAGTGACAGACCGTCGTCGCCCAGTGAGACCGCGCTAGTCTGACCGCTATTGTCGTTGCGTGAGTCGATAAACCCGTGGTCTGGATCGTGGCAGGTCGCGCATGACTGGGTTCGGTTCAGCGACAAATTGCTGTCGTTAAACAAGGCTTCACCAAGTAGTTCCGATGAGTTAAATCGAGGCTCGGCACTGCCACCATCACCTCCGCCGCAGGCGGCAAGAGAGCTTGCCAGGGCGATAACAAGAAAGTTCCAGAAGTTTGAGGTTTGGCGCCACACACTCATTGTGCTGTTGGGGTGGAGCCCCTCTGAATTAATAAATTTAAAAAACACAGATAACCTCAAGAATAAAATAAATCTAATTGCAAATCATTATCACTACATGTATCGTTCTGCCCATTGTAGGCAAAACCCGCGCTGCTGGACAGCATTTACCACAAAAAATATGGGGTTTTGTGATTTGTTGGCGCGGTAGCGTCGCCTGTGAATTTGAAGGAGCACTGGAATGCAATTGAAAACTCTCGCCACTGGAATCGTTCTTGCCACTAGCCTGGTTGCCTGTGGGGGAGGCGGTGGCGGCGGTGGCGGCGCTGATGCGAATCCAATTGATGTTGCCAATGTGCGTAAAGTGTTGGAAACCAATGCGGATATCGCCTTTGCCTCCTACAGCGATTCGGTTGAAACCGCTAAAGCCTTACAGACAGCACTGGCAGCGTTGCGCGCCGATCCGACCGAGCTGAATCTGGCGGCGGCGAAAAAGGCCTGGTTGGTGGCGCGTGAGCCCTATGGCCAGACCGAGGTCTACCGTTTTCGTCTGAGCCCCATCGACTCGACGGACTACGCTAGTGAAGATGGCCCCGAGGGCGATATCAATGCCTGGCCCCTGGGTGAAGCCCTGATTGATTACGTGGTCATTGGCGGTGATTTTGCCGATGACGAAATCGGCGTGGTCGAAAACAGTGTCGGCATCAATGGTGGCAGCGCGGTGGATTCCAGCAACCACACTGGCAATAACATCATTGCTCAAACAAGCATCGTGATCGATGAGGATCTGGTCAGCAACACTGCAATGGCGGAAGACGAGCACGATGTTATCGCCGGCTACCATGCGATTGAATTTATGCTCTGGGGGCAGGACCTTAATGACGAGGGTGGCGTTACCGATGGTGATGACCGTGACGAAGCGGTAAAAGCCCAGGGCGCGCCAAATATCGCCAATGGCGGTCAGCGTCCTTTGAGCGATTTTGTGCCCGGTTACGATGGTACGGCCGTGAACTACGATAGCAGCGAGTTATCGCATCGCCGTCATAAATACCTTGAGACCGTGGTGGCCAAGTTGATTGCCGACCTGGAAGGCGTACGCGACGCATGGGCGGACGACGTGACCGGCAACTATCGGGATCTGTTTACTACCGTCGACACCGAAACCCAGGCCAAGCAAAAGTTGGCTGAAATCCTCACTGGTATGGGCACCCTGTCAGAAGGCGAGTTGGCCGGTGAGCGTATGCAGATTGCTTTTAATGCGAACTCTCAGGAAGACGAACATTCCTGCTTCTCTGATAACACTCACCGGGATATCTGGCTGGATGCCGAGGGTGTTGCGAACAGCTATTACGGCGATTATGCCGGTTACGACAGCGACCTCGACGGGGTTGATGACGCTGGTACCGTGGTTAGTGGCTACGGCCTCGACGACTATATTGCCGACAGTGGTATCAGTGAGCTGCAGGAACTGGCAACTGAATTTGAAGCAGACCTTGCGGCGACGGAAACCCAGTACAAAGCCATCGACAGCAAGGCCCGCAGCGGTGAGCCATTCGATGTATTGATCGGTTCACAGAATAGTGACAACCCGATCTACAAGGCAATTCTGGCGCTTAACGCGCAGTCCTCGACTATCGCGGATGTTGCTGAAGCCCTGGAGATTGATGCCGAGGTGGTACAGGACGACGCGTCTGAGTGTGATACCTCGAATCCTGATCAGGGGTGTTGATCGACGTTGCTTAAGCACGCCTTTGCGAACAGGCCGGGATGCGATATGCGCAGTCCCGGCTTTTCCGGTTTAGCGGCCGCCGCCTTTCTGCTGACTTTATTGTCAGTGGCGGCCTGCTCTGCGCGGGACAACGCCGCCGGGGAGGCTCTTCAGTCGGACATGGCTGCTGCCGGATTGACGCAGGTTCAATCCAGAAGTGCAATTCAACCGAGCCTGGCACCCGTGGTGACACTGCCCGAGGCAGCAAGGCCAGCGTTCTATGCGGGTAAGGCCTTGGCGGGTCAGCCCTGGGTGAAGGCGCCGACGACAACAACCGCAAGAGATGGACTGGGGCCCTTGTACAACGCGCGCAGTTGTCTGGCCTGCCACCAAAATGGCGGCAGAGGAAAAATGCCTGTCACCTCAGAAGAAGTGTTGTTCAGTGGCTTTTTGCGTCTTAGCGTGCCCGGTGAAGACGCCGTCTATGGAGTGGTTCCCGAGCCGGTATACGGCGATCAATTGCAGACCCAATCGGTGTCCCTGCGTCATCAGTTGGGCTTGTCGGCAGAATCGAACGATGCCGGGGAAGTGCAGCCGGAAGCGGCCGTCTTTATCGATTGGGCACTGAGGGAATTTCGTTATCCCGACGGCGAGCTGGTCACCCTGCGCTATCCGCTGCCTCGTGTCGAACAGCTGGCATATGGTGCGCTCGATGACCTTCACCTGAGCAGTTTGCGTCTGGCACCTTCGATCTTGGGGGCGGGCTTGTTGGACCTGATTCCTCAGACGGATATCGATGCCTGGGCGGATGCCGACGACCGTGATGGCAACGGTATCTCTGGTCGGGTCAATCAGGTTTGGGATTTCGCCACCGGTGAGCCTGCGCCGGGCCGCTTTGGTTTAAAGGCCAATCGGCCGAATGTTTTGAATATCACCGCCGCGGCATTTGCCGGCGATATCGGCATCAGCAATCCGCTGTTTCCGTCGCAACCCTGCACACAGGGGCAAACGCGGTGTCTGGAAACACCAAACGGCAATGACTCGGAGGGGATAGAGCTGCCGCAGGCGCTTTTGGACCTAGTGGTCGATTTTGTTGCCAATCTTGCCGCTCCGGCGCGTTCCGGCAGCATCTCGGCACCCGTCGAAAGCGGTGCGGCCACGTTTGAAATCAGCGGTTGCAGCGGCTGCCATCGACCGAGTTTTACAACGGGTGCGTCGGCACGCTATCCCCATTTAAGCGGTGTAGAGATTTGGCCCTACAGTGATCTGCTGCTTCACGATATGGGCCCAGACCTGGCTGACAATCGCCCCGATTACCAGGCATCCGGTCAGGAGTGGCGCACCGCGCCACTGTGGGGAATCGCGCAAAGTCAGAGGCCAAATGGCACGATCGACTTACTGCACGACGGTCGGGCGCGCTCCATCGAAGAGGCGATTCTCTGGCACGGCGGTGAGGCTGCGCCGGCACGGGATCGTTTCGTTGCCTTGAGCAAAGTGCAGCGCGAACAACTGATTCAATTTGTAGAAAGCTTGTGAGGTAAATGTGAAAGGGCCTGAACAGCAATTGTTAGACCGGGGGCTAACGCGCCGTCGTTTGCTTGCGGGTATGTCCACGTTGGCCGGGGCCACTGTGCTTTGTCCCGAATTAGCACTGGCTGGCGTGGGCAAGATGGAAGTGGCGGAGCGGGAGTTTTTGGTCTCCGCGGCGGGCGATGGCCCCTACAGCGTGAGCTGGGTTGCCGCCTCCGGTGCCGGGCAGGTGCCATCGGCGTTTCGTGGCCACGGTGCCGCGCAACACCCGCTGCGGCCTCAGCATGTGGTTATGTTTGCACGGCGGCCGGGCAATGCGGCGATAGAAGTCGATTTGAATACCGGAACAATGTTTCGCGAATACGCCTGCCTGCCGGGGCGAAACACCGTGGGCCACGGCTGCTTCAGCGCCGATGGGAAAACGCTGTTTAGCGCAGAAGTGGATACCTACAGCGGCGCGGGGAAGATTGTTCTGCGCGACGCTGACAGTTATCAGTGGCTGGGTGAGTTTGATAGCTACGGCATTGGTCTGCACGAGTTAAAACTGATGCCCGACGGTAAAACCCTGGTCGTTGCCAACGGTGGCTTGCTGACCCGGCCCGAAACCGGGCGCCAGGTGTTGAATCTGGAGTCGATGGAATCGTCACTCTGCTATATCGATGCGGCAACCGGAAAATTGTTGGAGAAGGTAAGGCTCGACGAGCCCAAGGCCAGTATTCGCCATCTTGATGTCGCGGCGGACGGCACGGTGGCGTTGGCGATTCAAATGCAGCGCAGCGCGGCCGACCATCAGCGCCCGGTGGCCTTGAGCGCCCTGCACCGACGCGGCGGCGCCATTCAGCAACTGCAGGACCCGGTCACGGTGATTTCCCAGCTTCACGACTATATGGGCAGCGTTGCGATAAATGGGGCCAGCCGGGTGGCGGGGTTTACCAGCCCAAAGGGCAATATGGCGGTGTTCTGGAATATCGATAGTGGCGAGTTTTGCGGCTATCACGCCCTGCGGGATGTGTGCGGCCTTGCGGTCAGCGGCGATCAGCGACATTTCATTGTGACCAGCTCAATTGGCCAGGTGCGCCTGCTCGATGCCCGCACCCTTGTGGAGGACAGGGCGCGGCGTCTGCTCACGCCGGGGGTGCGTTGGGATAACCACCTGTTAGTCACTGGGCGAACGTGGATTTAGTCATGAAACTATCTGGATTGAAAAAACTGCGTAGCCGGCTTCCGCGCAGCGGTGTTTACCTGTGCTTTTTGTTTGTTCTTTCCGCCTGTGGCGAGCGTCAAAACGATGCGCCGCTGGCCAACGCCGAAAATTTGGCGGTGGCGCTGGAAGAAGCGGTCAACTATTCGGTCCTGCCGGCCGTGACGGGATTTAGCACCTCTGCCAATACATTGCTCACAGAGGCTAACAGTTTCTGCGCGTTACCTTCGGAAAGTGCGTTGGTCGTTTTGCAAGAGGCGTGGCGTTCGCTGCTCGGTCAATGGTTCCGCGTGGCAAGTTATAAGTTCGGTCCGCTGGACGAAGATCTGGTTTCTCCCACGTATATTTTTATCGATTCCTTGCGGCTGCGCGGCACGGACTATCTGGCAACGGTGCGTGATGAAATCAGTAGCGATATGGCCGGCGACGATGAGCTGAACGAGGCTTATTTTGCCGGTAAGACCTTCCAGCGGGTGGGCCTGAGAGCACTGGAGTCGGCAATTTTTGAAACCGCAGCGAGTGATCACAGTCGCGATCCCGCCGCGATCATCACCGAGTATCAGAACAATACCCGAAAGTGCGAAATCCTCACCGGTCTGGCCGGGCAGCTTCAGCAGCGTGCTGCTGAGGTCGAGGCGGGATGGCAGCTGGACTACAAGGACAACGGCGAGGATTTTCGCAGCTTGTTTTTAAATGGTGAACTCGAAGATGGCTCGGAGCCTTTGACCTTGTTGTTGGTAAGCGTGCAGGAATACCTCGACTACCTGAAAGCGAGAAATGTCATTCTCTATGCCGGCTCCCTTGCCGATTCCGCTTGGCCGGCAATGGCAGAGATGACGTCGGAAGTGGTTGTGCTTTTAGAGGGAACCGAACAAACCACGGTGAGTTTTTTCGGCTTTATGGATGGCGCGGGTTACCAGAGCGTGGTGACCGCAGTGCGCGAAACACTGGCGGGGCTGCAGCAGAGCATCGCAGATCAGGATTCCGATGCGCTGGCAGTGTACCTGGGCCGGCTGGATGGCCATTTCAAGCGCGAGATTCCTGACAGCCTTGAGGTTGAGCTGGGAATTAACTTCAGCGACGGCGACTAGCGTTGATCGTTTAGGGCGAGGCGGAATCACACATTTCGCCGTGGGTTTGTTTTAGCAATTTTGAAATACCTGAAGGGGTAGAGAATGAAAAAATCGGCGATCATTTTGGGCATTGCGTCGGTCGTGCCATTTTCAGTATTGGCGGCGGAAGAGGGCGGCGCCGAACAGCAGCGCATTGATGAACTGCAGCAACGTGTTGACGAGTTGGAGGCGAAGTTGGATGAGCGCCTCAACGCCGTGGCGGATCAACTCGAAAATAACAGTGCGAGTAGTGTGATGAGCAGGGTGACCATCGGTGGTTACGGTGAAATGCACTACAACAATCTTGATCAGGATGGTGAAGATTTTCGTGAACTCGACTTTCACCGCATGGTGTTGTTTTTCGGTTATCAGTTCAACGACTGGGCGCGATTTGTCACTGAGTTTGAGGTTGAACATATCATCGCCAGTGGAAGCAGTCGGGGGGCAGTGGAGGTTGAGCAAGCCTACGTCGAGTTCGACCTGAACAAAAATATGAACCTGCAGACCGGGGTGATTCTCATGCCTGTGGGGATTATCAATGAGACCCACGAACCGCCGACATTTTACGGTGTGGAGCGTCCGGTGGTGGAAACTACAATACTGCCCACCACCTGGTGGTCGGGCGGGGTTAAGTTTGCCCACCAGCTTAGCAATGGCTTGAGCTATGACCTGATGATTTCAGAGGGGCTGAAAACTGAGGATCCGAATTCAGACCCCGCGGCGGAACCCTTTAATATCAAGGCCGGCAAGCAAAAGGCCTCCTTCGCATCTGCCTATGATCTGGCCGTAACGGCCCGCGTGCGTTATACCGGAGTGCCGGGTTTAACGCTGGCCGCTTACACTCAATATCAGCCAGACCTCGATCAAAGCGCGGACGTTTCCTATGCGGACGATGCGACCCTGTTGGGTGGTCATGTGATTTATCAATTGGGTGATGTTACCGGGACGCTGCTCTACGCTCGCTGGGACC
>JBFEVY010000252.1:0-5366 GCA_041546665.1 Spongiibacteraceae bacterium
CACGAATTATCTGATCTTCTTTTTTAAAGGACTCAACACCGCCAGGATGTTGATCAGGCTTCAGGGTTTGCCCCGAAGCGAGGACGCGTATTATAAACACTTCGTCCCGCTTAGCAAGCTGTTTTTGAAAAAGTTTTTACCACCTCAAAACACCTTACCAAGCTCGCTTAAACTTCATCCAAACCCTTTCAATCACTGCTGAAAGACCTGTCCGCTCAAGCGAGGAGGCGCATTATAGAGCCGCCCAATGCAGAGTCAACTGTTATTTTGAAAAGTTTTTAAAACCTTCAAAACCGCGTCTCCGCACCCTCAACTTACCTCATCAACACCGGGCCGTAGCCCCTGCCTCCGTAAGCGAGGTGGCGCATTATAGAGACCCGCCAAAAGGAGTCAACTACTTTTGGGGACTTTTTTAACTCTTTGAAAAAGCAGACAAAAAATAATCAATCCGTATACAGCGGCATCAAAATAACTGGCCCGGGTTTGCCAGGCCAGATGCAGCCAGGCCAGCCCCACCGCGGGGTAAACGAGGCGATGTAAGCGGCGCCAGTTCTTGCGGAGTTTGCGCACCGCGTAGTTGCTGGATGTCAGCCCCAACGGCACCATCAACAGCCAGGCAAAAAAGCCGGCAATGATATAGGGTCGCTCCGACAATTCCTCCTGAGCAATCGCCCAGTCCCAACCAAACAGGTAGGTCAATACAATCAACAAATGAAGACTGGCATAGAACCAGCTATACAGGCCCAGTATTCGCCGATAGCGCAGCAGCCGATTCCAGCCGAACCAGGCCTTGAGCGGTGTCACGGCAATAGTGGCCACCAAAATTCGAATGGCCCACTCCCCGGTGGAATCGATCAATGCCTTTACCGGGTCAGTTCCGAGACTATCCGTCACCGCTGCGACCACCAACGCCAGCAGCGGCAGCAGGCCGAGCAGAAACAGCAACGGCTTACCAAAACGCGCTTCGAAATTTTCAAGGACTGACATTAGTAGAAGCGCCGCAGGTTCATACCTTTGTACAAGGATGCGACCTGCTCCTCGTAGCCGTTGAACATCTGCGTCTTTACACGACTCGGCCGCAACAGACTGCTAGGCAGGCGCCGTTCATAGCGCTGACTCCAGCGCGGATGATCAACGTCAGGGTTCACATTGGCATAGAAACCATACTCTTCCGGCGCGATGGATTCCCAACTCGTCTGCGGCTGCTGGTCGGTAAAGCGAATTTTGACAATCGACTTGATGCTTTTGAAACCGTATTTCCAGGGCACCACCAAACGGATCGGCGCACCGTTCTGATTGGGCAGGACCTTGCCATACATGCCCACACTCAGAATGGTGAGCGGATGCATGGCCTCATCCATTCGCAAACCTTCGCGGTAGGGCCAATGGATTGTCGAAAAGGCCGAGCGCTGACCACGCATCTCAGCGGGACGCTTCAGGGTGGTAAATTCGATATACCGTGCTTTCGAGGTTGGCTCAAATCGTTTGATGAGTGACGCCAGGGGAAAACCCAGCCAGGGAATTACCATGGACCAGGCCTCAACACAGCGCAGACGGTAAATCCGCTCCTCAATCGCCATCCCCTTCAGAATATCTTCGAGCTGATAGGTGCCCGGCTTGGCGACCTCGCCGGCCACCTCTATTGACCAGGGGGCCGTCGTCAGCGCCCCGGCGTACTTTGCCGGATCAGACTTGGCGGTCCCGAACTCATAAAAGTTGTTGTAGCCGGAGGCGTCCGTGTAGGGCGTCAGCGCCTCACTGGTATAGAAGGGATTATCGGCAGTTTTTTGTACCGGCACATAATCCAGTTCAGTAGCGGCAGCGTTATCCGCAGCCACCAGACCGGACAGCGCCATGCCCGCCGCGCCCACTCCCGCCGCCTGCATAAACTGACGGCGATTCAGATAAACAGACTCTGGCGTGATTTCGCTGGGCGAGATATCACTCTTCTTGCGTATTAGCATGGCGCTGGCTCCGGGCGTTATTAGCAAAACAGACGATACGTAACGGTCTTGCCACTTGGACGCCTGTAAGCCAGGAATGTTACATCCCCACTTTGAAACGGTGGGGATTAGTCTATTGAAGACGTCGGTAGACCGCTTGAACTGGCCCCGACAGAGCATAAATCAGCGTGGCACCCAGCAGCACCCGCGCAGGGTCGAGCGACACCAGGCCGAACACCAGCACTACCAGGATCATCATGACAAAGGGAACACGCCCGCGAAAATCCAGGCCTTTAAAGCTGTTATAACGAACATTGACGATCATAAGGAAGTCGATCACCGCCATCAAAATGTCCGCAAACACCGACAGCTCGAAGGGCAACTCGCCCCCCACCAAACCCTCTTCCGCGCAGACCCAAACCAAACCTGCCATCACCGCTGCTGCAGCGGGGCTAGCCAGCCCGGTGAAATAATTTTTATCGGCGGTATCAATCTGGGTATTAAAGCGCGCCAAACGCAGGGCAGCGCAGGCAACATAAAGGAATGCCACCATCCAGCCAAATTTACCGAGCACACCCAAGCCCCAGGAAAATACCACCAGCGCCGGCGCCACACCGAAGGACACCATATCAGCAAGACTGTCGTACTCGGCACCGAATTTGCTCTGCGCCTTCATCAATCGAGCCACTCGCCCATCCAATCCGTCGAACAACATCGCGGCGAAAATCGCCATGGCAGCATTTTCAAACTTGCCGTGCATGGACGAGATAATGGCAAAGAAGCCAAAGAACAATGCCGCCGTGGTGAACAGGTTGGGCAGCAGGTAGATACCCCGCTTGCGCACCGTTCGCCCATTCACCGAGACCTCTTCCTCGTGGTCGTCGATCAACAACAGCGCCTCATCAAAGCTGACCTTTGACTTGCTCTCGTCGGCGGCTGAAGTATTGTCAGCACTCGCCTCGGGACCGACCGCTGCTTTATTGGAATCCTGTTGCTCTTGAGTCATCTGCTCACACCAAAGCCAAATAGGCGCACATGATAAATTAAATTCCGCTACTGTACGATGAATGCGCACAATCCCAGAAGGCCTTCACCAGGGGATTGGCCAAACGCTGCTGAAGCACCACCAGCCCGATATCCATGGCTGGCAAGGCCGGTTCGGTGTTCACCACCCTCACCCGCTCCCGCAGGAACGACGTCGCCAGCACCAGCTCCGGCACTACCCCGATGCCCAGCCCCAGC
The DNA here is from genome assembly GCA_041546665.1 of Spongiibacteraceae bacterium. Classification (GTDB taxonomy): domain Bacteria; phylum Pseudomonadota; class Gammaproteobacteria; order Pseudomonadales; family Spongiibacteraceae; genus Spongiibacter. The sequence goes on from JBFEVY010000252.1 coordinate 3,186, forward strand.
CCCACTGTACTGACAATGGCCTCATGTCCACTCACCTGGGCATAGACATTGGGGCGCACCTGCTGCTGCCGAAACCACTGCTCAATCTGGTTACGGGCCACGCCGCGCTCCGGAAGAATAAAAGGCAATTCACCCAGCAATTGACCGCTGAGCACACCACCCTGGGCGGCAATCTGCTCGGTCACCGCACAGGGAATATTCGGCACCAGCAGGCGCAGGGCCGAGCGGGTCAGCTCAAGATAATGCAGACGTGAAGGCAGTTGCTTCGGTCGCCCGGTAATACCGACATCCTCGCCACCCTCAGCAATGCGCGCCACGGCATCCGCCTGGTCACCCGTGTGTAACTTCAGCTCGATGGCCGGGTAGCGCTGGCGAAATACCTCCAGAATGCGACTCAAGACACTATATGAAGCGGTCACCGAGCAAAACACGCTGAGCTCACCCTGCAAAGATTCACTCTGTTGATGAAGACGCTGCTGCACTGATCGCCAATTCAAAACAGCCTGTTCAGCGTAAACCAGGAACTCCTTACCCGCCGGAGTCAGTCGCACCCGGCGGTTATCGCGCTCAAACAGGCGCGCACCCAGTTGCTCTTCCAGGCGCTGCACCGCGCGACTCACCGCAGAGGCACTCAAATGCTGCGCGTCACCGGTCTTACCGAAATTCAAGGACTCGGCGAGATCCACAAAGATTTCAAGTTCCTTGGTATTCACATCAACGACCCGAATCAACCCACATCATTACAAACCCTGAAGCGCCAGCAACCAGAGAAAGCGCTCACAGTGATTTCACTTTTCGCAACACTGTATCCACTATATATCATTTTACGCAATACAAAACCCCTGTTAAAGTGCGCGCCACTGTGGGGAGCCTCTCCCCCGAAACATCACCCGCCTTTACACAAAAACAGGAGGCCAAAATGGGCCAGAACTACTTCAACACCCTGCCACTGCGCCTGCAGCTGGAAGAACTGGGCAAATGCCGTTTCATGGATCGCAGCGAATTCGCTGACGGTTGTGATTACCTCAAGGGCAAGAAAATTGTCATCATCGGCTGTGGCTCTCAGGGTCTGAACCAGGGCCTCAACCTGCGCGATTCTGGCCTGGATGTGTCCTACGCCCTGCGCGGCGCGGCAATCGAAGAAAAACGCCAGAGCTGGAAAAACGCCACCGAAAACGGCTTCACTGTTGGCACCTACGAAGAACTGATCCCCACCGCCGATGTGGTCATGAACCTGACTCCAGACAAGCAGCACACACCGGTTGTCAACGCGGTTATGCCGCTGATGAAAGAAGGTGCTTGCCTGGATTACGCCCACGGCTTCAACTTGGTTGAAGAAGGTATGCAAATCCGCAAGGACATCACCGTCGTCATGATGTGCCCGAAATGTCCGGGCACAGAAGTGCGCGAAGAGTACAAGCGCGGCTTTGGTGTACCGACACTGATCGCCGTTCACCGCGAGAATGACCCCAAAGGCGAAGGCATGGCAATTGCCAAAGCGCTGGCTTCCGGCACCGGCGGTGACCGCGCGGGCGTTCTCGAATCTTCACCGATTGCCGAAGTAAAATCTGACCTGATGGGCGAGCAGACCATTCTCTGTGGCATGCTGCAAACTGGCGCCATCCTGTGCTTCGACAAAATGGTTGAAGAAGGCCTGGAGCCCGGCTACGCCTCCAAGCTGATTCAATACGGCTGGGAAACTGTCACCGAAGGCCTGAAGCACGGCGGCATCACCAACATGATGGACCGCCTCTCCAACCCTGCCAAAATCAAGGCTTATGATCTGGCGGAAGAGCTGAAAGACATCATGCGTCCCCTGTACGAAAAACATCAGGACGACATCATCAGCGGCCACTTCTCCACAACAATGATGGAAGACTGGGCCAACGACGACAAAAACCTGTTGGGCTGGCGCGCAGCGACTGCTGAAACCGCCTTCGAAAAAACTCCCGCAGGCGAGATGGAAATCAGCGAACAGGAATACTACGACCATGGCATTCTGCTGGTCGCCATGTGTAAAGCCGGTGTTGAGCTGGCCTTCGAGTGTATGGTTGCCGCCGGCATGAAGCCCGAGTCTGCGTACTACGAGTCTCTGCACGAAACTCCGCTGATCGCCAACACCATTGCCCGCCGCAAGCTGTACGAAATGAACGTGGTTATTTCTGACACTGCAGAATACGG
>JBFEVY010000405.1:0-2531 GCA_041546665.1 Spongiibacteraceae bacterium
AGTGGCAGGGCAAAAACTGATGATGGCGCGCTTCAGTGGAGAGTTACCTGTGCAATCAAAACGCCCGGTTTCTAAACCGCGCCATGCCAAGGCGAAAGCTACAGCCAAGGAAAAAGCGAAGGGTAAAACCAAATTGAGCGTGAAATCGAAGGCAAAATAAATCGACCGCAGGCTCGCCTGGCTCTAAGGCGTAGCCTGCAATGGTTGCTGGCCCGGTAAAAACACATCGCCTACACTTGCTTCCAAGGTGGGGGAGCCGATGTTAAAACTATTCCTGAATTATCTCTGGCTGGGTTGCTGCAGTTTTGGTGGTCCTGCGGCTCATATTGGTTATTTTCGCAGGGTTTTTGTTGAGCAAAAGGCCTGGCTCAACCACGACCAATTCGCAGCCAATCTCGCTTTGTGTCAGTTTTTGCCCGGCCCGACTTCCAGTCAGCTGGGATTTCTCATCGCCCTGCAGCGCGGCGGTATCGCCGCCGCAGTATTGGCCTTTCTGGGGTTTACCCTGCCCTCGCTGATTTTGATGTACGGTTTGGCGGTGGCCCACTCGGCGCCGTTGTTAAACTCCGGACTGGTCAGCGGTATGAAACTGCTTGCCGTGGCGGTGGTGGCCGATGCGATATGGGCTATGGCCAGGCAGTTTTGCCGGCGCCCGGCAACGCTCGCACTCACTGTGGTCAGTGCATTTGTCCTGCTTGCGCAAACAAGTCCGGCCGCGCAAATAACGCTGCTGAGCGCGGCGGCACTTTGGGGGTATTTGACGACGGCTGATATCGACCCGGAGCGTAAACCATTGGTTTTTTCGGGGCGCTATTACCTGATCGCATTTTTTGCTGGACTACTGTTTTGTCTGATATTGGCGGTGTTGGGGGTTCCCTCTTTGATCGCTCAATTTTATTGGGCGGGCAGCCTGGTGTTTGGTGGCGGGCATGTGGTGCTGCCGCTGTTACAGTCCCTCGTCGGGCAAAGTCTTGGCAACGATCAGTTTTTGCTCGGCTACGCCGCTGCGCAGGCCTTGCCGGGGCCCATGTTTTCTTTCAGTGCCTACCTCGGTGCGGCGTTGCGTCCTGATGCGCCGCTGCTATGGGCGCTGGCTGCCTGCGCGGCGATATTTTTACCGGGGTTTTTACTGCTGATCGGCATCGCGCCGTTGTGGTCACAATTGGCGATTCGACCGCGAATGATTGCGGCTATCGCTGCGGTAAATGCTGTGGCAGTGGGAATGCTGGTCGCCGCCTGGGTCAATCCGGTGCTAAGTGCTGCTCCCCACGATGTATTTGGCTTATCGATTGCAGTATTGGGCTTTATTGCCCTGCGCAGTGGTCGTGTGCCGGTACTGGGCGTCATCGTATTGTTTGCGCTGCTGGGATACCTGCGCTACTAAGCCCGATGCGCGGTACTGTCAGTCGTGATTTTTCTGCTATGGTAGTGTTCTCGTAACAGTCTTTGGACGTGTGGTGATGGATCCGGTACTGGTAAAAATCAGCCCCGTGGTAGATCAACAGCTCGACAGACTTCGCCTTCCCGCGCCGCTGGATGACGAGACAGTGCACGACTTCCGGGTGCTGTGCAAGCAGCTTCGAGCCCTGCTGCAATTGTATCGCAGCGAACGCAGCGCCAAGCAAATCCAGTTACTCGATAAACAGCTGAAGGTTATCGCTCGCTCGTTTTCTGGGGCGCGCGACAGTGTTGTTATTGCAGACGCGATGCTTGCCCTCGGCGAAGACAGTCAAGAAAACCTACAACAAATTGTGCCTGTCGTCGCGGCATTACAACGCCATAAAGATCAGGTAAAGCCAGATCAGGTTGAGGTGGCGGCGCAGCTTGACTCGTTGATGCAGCAGTGGTGGGCATCGCTTGCCTGTGACAAGGCGTCTTTCGCCGAGACGGGGATGGTGGCGTGTTACAAAAAGGCGCGGGCTCTGGCCAATAAGGTGTTGAGTCGTGGCGACGATGAGGTCTTTCACCAGTGGCGAAAATGGGCGAAGTACTGGCTGTATCAACTGCAGTTTCTTGAGGTGTGTAGGGGGGCAAGCGGAGAGGACTACCTGAAAAAACTCGACAAGCTGGGGAATCGCCTGGGGCGGTTTCACGATGACTGCATACTGGAAAGCACTCTGCACGAGCATAGTGGCAAGTTTACCAAACGTTGCGAGAAAGCCCTGTTGCGAAAAATCCATGAGCGTAAGAAAAAACTCAAGCGGCAATGCCGCGCTGATGCCGAGCTGTTGTTTGGTCGGTCTCTAAAACAGCTCAAAGCACAGGGTATTATTGTGTCCGGATCCGAGAACTGAGGAGCAGGATACGGCCTGCTGGTCCTAATCCTCTTACAGCAAAGAGAGCTGGTCGCCCGCTTGTATCGGCGGGCTGAACTGGCTGCAATCCAGGGGCTCAGACGAGCGGATGTTCATTCCGAATTTTTTTGCGGCCAGATGAAAGCGCTGGCTGATGAGCTCAGCAAAAATACCTTGCCCCTTCATGCGCTCCCCAAAACGACTGTTATAAAGTTGTCCTCCGCGCATATCTTTAAT
>JBFEVY010000109.1:0-10087 GCA_041546665.1 Spongiibacteraceae bacterium
GGCGGCGCGGCATTTAACAATGAATTTGGGCGCCCAAACCTGTGTGGCTACTTCCGAAGCTACGAACAGGATATTCAGACGGCAAGCGGAGAAGAGCGCCGGGGTTACCACAAGCCGATTATGATTGCCGGCGGTTACGGCAATATCAAATCCGAACATGTCATCAAAGAAGAATTTGCCGCCGGCTACCAACTCGCGGTGTTAGGTGGCCCTGCAATGTTGATCGGTTTGGGCGGTGGCGCTGCGTCGTCGATGAGCAGTGGTGATTCCAGCGCCGATCTCGACTTTGCCTCGGTGCAGCGTCAAAACCCCGAAATTGAGCGCCGCTGCCAGGAAGTTATCGACCGCTGTTGGGCCATGGGCGAGGCCAACCCCATTGCCTTTATCCACGACGTGGGTGCCGGCGGACTTTCTAATGCGTTTCCAGAACTGGTCAAAGACGGCGGCTGCGGCGGTAGCTTTGAGCTGCGCAATGTGCCCAACGACGAGCCAGGTATGTCGCCGCTAGAAATCTGGTGTAATGAATCACAAGAGCGTTATGTTATTGCGATCGCGCCGGACGATGTTGAAACCTTTTCCGCTATCTGTGCCCGTGAACGTGCGCCTTTTGCCATTGTCGGCGAGTCTACCGACGAAAAAATTCTGCGCCTCGGCGATAGCCACTTTAATAACTACCCGGTTGACCTGCCAATGTCGGTGCTGTTCGGCAAACCACCGAAAATGCACCGCGACGTCAAGCGTCAGCCCGCCGTATACGCGGCTTTTGATACTGCAGAACTCGATGTTGCGGAAGCCTTGGACCGGCTCCTTTGTCTGCCTGCCGTCGCAGCAAAACACTTTCTCATTACCATCGGCGACCGCTCTATCACCGGCACCGTGCATCGCGATCAGATGGTGGGCCCCTGGCAGGTCCCCGTCGCAGACTGCGCGGTAACCACCTCTACATACACGTCCTACACCGGCGAAGCCATGGCAATGGGAGAGCGCACACCGGCAGCGCTAATCAATGCCGGGGCGTCGGCGCGGATGGCGGTCGCGGAGTCCATTACCAATATTGCCGCTACCTACATTGGTGCCATCGAAAATATCAAGCTCTCCGCGAACTGGATGTGCGCCGCGGGTTATGGTGAAGAAGACGCCCGCTTGTATGACGCGGTTAAAGCGGTTGGCATGGAATTGTGTCCGGCGCTGGGAATTACTATTCCGGTGGGTAAAGACAGTATGTCGATGCGCACTGCCTGGCGCGAAGGCGACGCCGACAAAGCCGTGACGTCGCCCATGTCTCTCATCGTCTCGGCATTTGCGCCAGTACTCGATGTACGCCATACCGTCACCCCTCAGTTGCAACTCGACAATGACGATTCGGTGCTGTTGGCAATCGACCTCAGCGCGGGCAAGCAGCGCCTCGGCGCAAGTTGTCTCGCGCAGGTATATGGCCAACTTGGCGATGACGTCGCCGATATTGATGACCCGGCCAACCTGAAGGGGTTTTACCAGGCAATTCAATCGCTGCTTGAGGCCAAACAGATCCTGGCCTATCACGATTGCTCAGACGGCGGTCTGCTGATCACTCTGCTGGAAATGGCCTTTGCCGGACACTGCGGACTGGATATCGCATTGCCCGCCCGCGGTAACCCCGCCGGCGCACTGTTCGCGGAAGAGGCCGGCGCGGTCATTCAGGTGCGCCGCAGCGATCTGGGTGCAGTGAAACAGTGCTTTGCCGGACAAGGGCTCGGTGAAAACGCCGTCTACGAAATTGGCCAGCCCCTAGTTGGCGCCGATATTGCCGTGACCTTTGCCGGTCAGACGATTTTGACAGCAAACCGCCTTGATCTGCAGCGCCGCTGGACAGAAACAAGCTATCGCATGCAATCGCTGCGAGATAACCCGGAATGCGCTCAGCAGGAATTCGATAGTCTGCAAGAGGGCGACCCGGGTTTATCGGTGCACCTGAGTTTCGACGCCAGCGAGGATATTTCGGCGCCCTATATTGTCAGAGGGGAGCGTCCGCGGGTAGCGATCCTTCGGGAGCAGGGCGTGAACGGACAGCTCGAAATGGCGGCAGCGTTTGATCGCGCCGGATTTACCGCCGTCGATGTCCACATGAGCGACCTTCTCGAAGGGCGGGTCACGCTTGCTGATTTCAAGGGTCTGGCGGCCTGTGGCGGGTTTTCCTACGGTGACGTACTGGGTGCCGGAGAGGGCTGGGCGAAAACCGTATTGTTCAACACCCGGGCGAGAGAGGAATTCGAAGGCTTTTTCCATCGCGCTGACAGTTTTGCCCTGGGGGTGTGTAACGGTTGCCAGATGATGTCGAATTTGAGCCCGCTGATTCCGGGTGCGGAACATTGGCCTCGGTTTGTACGCAATCGTTCAGAACAATTTGAAGCGCGCTTCTCGCTGGTTGAAATTCCCCAATCGCCCTCCATATTACTGGCAGGCATGGCGGGTTCACATTTGCCCGTCGCGGTTGCCCATGGCGAGGGCAGAGCGGAGTTCAGTTCCGACGCGCATTTGGACGCACTGACAATGTCCGGTAATGTGGCGCTGCGCTACATCGACAATGCGCTTGCCGTCACAGAGCGTTACCCGGCCAACCCCAATGGCTCACCGCGGGGGATTACCGGGGTAAGCAGCAAAGATGGCCGTGTCACCATCATGATGCCGCACCCTGAGCGAGTGTTCCGCAATGTGACAAATTCCTGGGCAGCGGACGGCTCGAGGGAAGACAGTGGTTGGATGCGCCTGTTCCGCAACGCGCGGGTGTGGGTGGACTAGGGCGAAGCCCGGAAATAATTAATTAAATTGACTATCGCCGAGCTGGCGGTTTTGGTGGAGATACATGCTTAATAAATACCCGCTGTGGAAGAACCTGCTGATTGTGGCAGTGTTGGCCATAGGCCTGCTTTACTCGGCGCCCAACCTGTATCGGCCCGATCCGGCTATTCAGATTTCCGGCGAGAATAGCGGCACCGTGATCGACCAGACGCTGATGACCAAGCTTTCAACAGCACTGGATGCAGCGGGGCTGGAACATTTTGGCGAACAGGCTGACCCCTCGGGAAAAAGCGGCCTGGTGAGGCTCTACGATTCTGAATCTCAGCTGCGGGCACAGAAAATTGTCCAGCGCACGCTGGGCGACGGCTATGTGGTTGCCCTGAATCTGGCGTCAAACGTTCCAGATTGGCTTGCTGGCCTTGGCGCTCAGGCGATGAAACTCGGTTTGGACTTGAGTGGCGGGGTTCACTTTTTGCTTGAAGTTGATACCAACTCTGCGATTTCCAGCCGACTTGAGCATTACACCACGGGTATCAAGAAAAAACTTCGTGAGGAGCGCGTACGCGGACTGATTTCTCTCACCGAGACCGGTGATGTATTCGGTAAATTCACCTCTGAAGAAAACCGCGATAAAGCGCTTTCGGTCATCCGCAAGGAATACCCCGAGTTACAGGTGTCACGTCTCGACTCGCAGGCTGAAGGGGAGTTCACCTTGAGCGCGGTACTGACCGAGCTCAAGCGCAAGGAGATCGAAGACTACGCGGTTTCCCAAAACCTCACCACACTGCGTAACCGCGTGAACGAACTGGGGGTGTCTGAGCCTCTGGTACAACGACAGGGTCGTAACCGAATCGTTGTTGAATTGCCCGGTATTCAGGACACCGCCGAGGCAAAACGTATTCTGGGCAAAACCGCCAATCTGGAATTCCGCCTCGAGGCGCGTTACGACGCACCGCTGAGCGACCGCGAACAGTTTGAGTTTAGAAACCCCGGTCGCGGTGAACCCTCTGCCTGGCTAGAGCGCGATGTAGTCATTACCGGTGAACGGGTAGCCAATGCCCAGGCAAGCTTCGATGAAAACGGTCGCCCCCAGGTTAATATCACCCTCGACAGTGAAGGTGGATCGCTGATGCACCGGGTGACCCGCCATAATATCAACCGCCGTCTTGGTGTATTGTTTATTGAGCGCAAAAGCCGCACTCGCTACGAAATGGATGAGCAGGGTGTGGAGCAAGCCATTCGTGTGCCCTACGACGAGAAGAAAATTATCAGCCTGGCAACCATAAAGGATGCGCTGGGGGTTCAGTTCCGTATCACCGGCCTGGACGCGCCGGGTGAATCCTCTGAGCTTGCCTTGCTGCTGCGCGCGGGTGCCTTGGCTGCACCAATTGATTTTGTTGAAGAACGCACCGTTGGGCCCTCACTCGGCGCCGAGAATATTGCCGCCGGTATCAAGTCAGTGCAAATTGGCCTCGGACTTGTAGCGCTGTTTATGGCGGTTTACTACCGGGTGTTCGGGGTGATCGCGGTTTTGGCGCTGGGCGGCAATATCATTTTGTTGGTCGCATGCATGTCGATACTCGGCGCCACGCTGACCCTTCCGGGCATAGCCGGTATTGTACTTACAGTGGGCATGGCGGTTGACGCCAACGTACTGATATTTTCCCGAATACGAGAGGAATTGGCGGGCGGAGTGCCGCCGCAACACGCCATTGACACCGGATACGGACGCGCCTTCGTCACCATTATGGACGCCAATATCACAACCCTGCTTGTGGCGGTGATCCTCTATGCAGTGGGTACTGGCCCGGTTCGCGGCTTTGCGGTGACGCTGTCGCTGGGGATTATCACCTCCATGTTTACCGCAATCATGGGAACCCGCGCGATTGTGAACCTTATCTACGGCGGTCGCCGTGTTGAAAAACTGGCGATCTGAGGACAAGTCATGACTGATGCACCCAAAATTATTCGTTTTATGGCCTGGCGCAAGGCCGCGTCATTGCTTTCCGCTGCGCTGATCATCGCCTCGATTATTGAGCTGGGCTTTAACGGCCTGAATTTTGGTCTTGATTTTACCGGCGGTACGCTGATCGAGGTCATGTACGACGAACCCGCGCAGCTGGAATCCGTGCGTAATACCTTGACCGACGCCGGTTATGAAAACGCAATCGTGGTGAATTTCGGTTCCGACACCGATGTACTCGTGCGCCTGCCGCAAGGCTTGAGTCCAAAGCTGGGCGAACAGGTACTGGCAACCTTACAGGCGGCGAGCGACAGCCCTGTAGAGCTTCAACGTATAGAGTTTGTCGGCCCGCAGGTCGGTGAAGAACTGCGTGAGCAGGGCGGCCTGGCGGTATTGCTGGCACTGATTGTGGTACTGATCTACGTTGCAATGCGATTCCAGTTGAAATTCGCCTTTGGCGCCGTGGTAGCACTCGCCCACGACGTTATTATTACCTTGGGTATGTTCTCCATCGTCGGTTGGGATTTTGACCTGACAGTACTTGCTGCGATTTTGGCTGTAATCGGGTATTCACTGAATGACTCCATCGTGGTCGCCGACCGCATACGTGAAAACCTGCGCAAGCTGCGGGGGCACAACCCGACCGAAGTCATCGACATTTCCTTGACCGAAACGCTTGGCCGCACACTGGTAACATCCGGCACCACTTTGCTGGTACTGGTAGCGCTGGCCTGGGTAGGCGGTGATATGATTCACAGCTTTGCCCTGGCTCTGCTGATCGGTATTTCAGTGGGTACCTTCTCATCCATCTACGTGGTGGCAAGCCTTCTTGTGGCAATGAAGATCAGCGCAGAGGATCTGATTGTTCTAGAGAAAGATGGTGGCCCAATAGACGACCTGCCCTAAGCCACTTTTCATTAAACCACTTCTAAACAAGGCCGCCCGCTTCAAACCAGAAGAGGGCGGTTACCCAAGGGCGGAGTGATTCGCACCGTAATTGGGCGAAGAATTTTCGATGCCCCAAAATCAATCACCACCCGCATTGGCAGGCCTGTCAAACGCTTTAAATACAGCAGGCGTGTTGGCGTAATTTTTGCTGCACCAAACGCGGACACCTTTACGTACAATCCCTCGAGTTTATTCCAGTAGTAGTGAGGAATCAGAATGGCTTACTCCCCAGAAATGGTGATGTTGTTGCAGCAACTGCGGTCGCGAATCCTGGCAGAGTTTGGCGTAAAAATTCGTTTGGTTGACCCCGATCTCCTGTTCGCGCTCGGCGACATGGGCAAGAAGAGCCGCGACCCCTTTACCCGTAAAACCGTGAAAGAGCTGATGGCCTTGGGCGGGATCGCCTACAACCTTGATGATGAGAAACGTGCAGCACCAGCCGCCACGGCAAAAACAGAGGATGTCACCGAGATTACCTACCGTGGCCGCAAGATCTACAAACAGGCGAATCCCGCTTCTTCAGGGCTACATATTCCCGAATCGTCCACGCCCAAAGTGGCCAAGCAAATGTACCGCGGCCAGGTCGTGAATAAATAAAAAAACAAAAACACTAACCATATCAATAGGATAATTCACTCATCTACCATTGAATAGGATGTGTGTGGGCTGTCATATTCCAGCGCAAGGGCTTATCATAGCCCCTCGATTTCAATACATGTGAATCCCAATATGAAGTGTGCAATGGTGCCGGTCACGGCATATCAGCAGAACTGCTCCGTATTAGTATGTGAGAAGACCGGGAAGGCCGCAGTCGTCGATCCCGGCGGCGATATCGCGCGGATTGAAGAAGCGCTAAGTAAGCTCGGCGGAACACTGTCGGTGATTTTTCTCACCCACGGTCATATGGATCACTGCGCTGCGGCCGATGTCCTGCGCAAGAAGTACCACGTTGAGATTATCGGCCCCCATAAAGACGACGCTTTCTGGATAGATAAGCTACCCGACTGGTGCCAGATGTCGGGCTTCCCCCATGCCGACGCATTCACACCCGACCGCTGGCTTGAAGACGGTGATACGGTTCAGTTCGGCGAAGAGACACTGAGCGTACGGCATTGCCCAGGACACACCCCGGGCCACGTTATTTTCTTTAGCGAAGGTGAACGCCTCGCAATTGTCGGCGATGTACTGTTTCAAGGCTCGATTGGCCGCACAGATTTTCCCAAGGGGGATTACGACACCCTGATCAAATCGATCACAGAGAAGCTTTGGCCCTTGGGTGACGACGTGACTTTTATCCCTGGCCACGGCCCAACCTCAACCTTCGGTCGCGAGCGAAAAACCAACCCCTTTGTTGCCGATGAGCGGTTCGGCTAAGGCAAAGAGGCATTAATGACTACGAAATCCTTCACCCACTTTGATGCCCATGGCAACGCAGCCATGGTCGATGTGACAGACAAGGCCGTTACCGAGCGCGTGGCAGAAGCCGGAGGCGCTGTCAGAATGGAACCGGAAACACTGGCAATGATCGCCAGAGGCGATCATAAAAAAGGCGATGTGTTGGCGGTGGCCCGGATTGCGGGAATTCAAGCCGCGAAAAAATGCTCCGACCTGATACCGCTTTGCCATCCGCTAATGCTGTCGTCGGTGAAAGTGGATTTCACGCTAGATGAAGCGTGCAGCACCGTGGAAATTTACGCGCGCTGTAAACTAGCCGCGCAGACCGGTGTCGAAATGGAAGCCCTGACGGCAGTTTCTGTAGCCGCTTTGACCATCTACGATATGTGTAAGGCCGTCGACAAGGGAATGCAGATCGAGGGCATCCGTTTACTCAGTAAATCCGGCGGGCGCTCCGGTGACTGGCGAGCCAGCGACCCAATTAACGGGGATACGCAACCACAATGATTACCGTATTATTTTTCGCCCGCCTGCGCGAAGCCTTGGGAACCGCAGAAGTAACCCTCAACTTCACCGGCACGGTTGCTGAACTGAAAGAAAAACTCATCGCCGACAATGGCGACGCCTGGCAAGCCCTCAATGGCGAAAATATCCTGTGCGCAGTAAACCAGGCTGTAGTCCGCCCCCATAGTCTGGTCGAAGAGGGGGACGAGGTCGCCTTTTACCCCCCAGTGACCGGAGGCTGAGATGTACGCTGAGGTCTCAATTCAGGAAGCGGACTTCGACCTGACGACCGAGACAGACGCGCTCAGACAGCTCGATGCCGGCGCCGGGGCAATAGCACAATTTATCGGCGTGATGCGTGACCTCAATGACGGTGACACCGTGTTAGAGATGGAACTTGAACACTACCCGGGAATGACCGAGCGCTGCATTCAGGAAATTATCGATGAAGCAGGCCAGCGCTGGCCCATCATGGCGGCCAGGGTAATCCACCGGGTCGGCCGGCTTAGCCCGAAGGATAAGATTGTGTTTGTGGCGGTTTCTGCCCCGCATCGCCACGACGCCTTTCAGGCCTGCGAATTTATTATGGATTTTCTAAAAACCCACGCGCCGTTCTGGAAAAAAGAGCGCCTCAGTAATGGCGAAAGCCGCTGGGTGGACGCACGGAGTAGTGACGACAAAGCGATGCAACGTTGGCAAAATCCGGCCTGAAAAACTAAGCCATTCAGATGAGCTCCCCGCGAATAGGCTAGGAGGGCAGGGCAGAGTAGGTATAATCGCCCCACTAATGTTAACAACACAAAGGCTTACTATGAGTTTCGATCCCCGCGATTTCCGCAATGCGCTTGGCCAGTTTGCGACGGGTGTATGTGTCATTACCGCAAATCCGGAGGGCTTTTCCCCCTTTGGCATGACGGTTAATTCCTTTGCATCTGTGTCGCTCGATCCCGCGCTGGTGCTGTGGAGCATACGTAACGATTCTGAATGCCTGCCTGCATTTGATGCCGCCAAAGGCTTTACGGTAAACGTCCTGTCGGACCAACAGTTGGACCTGTCGAATCGCTATTCCAGAAAGGATGATCACGATCTGCGGCCTGAGGATTTTCGTATCGGCAAAAGTGGTATGCCGGTTATCAGAAATGCACTGACCAGCTTTGAGTGCGAATGCTGGCAGCGTTACGATGGCGGCGACCACATTATTCTGGTGGGCAAAGTGATCGAAATGGATAATAGCCCTAGCGGAAAACCTTTATTATTTCACGCGGGCCAGTATCGGGAGTTACACTAGGGCCTATCAACACTAATTAGGCCAAATAACCAGGTAGCAGTGACAAGCATGAAGTTTTGCAGTGAGTGTGGCGCAAAAGTTGTTCAGAAAATCCCTGAAGGGGATGACCGCCTGCGTTACGTCTGTGAGTCCTGCTCGCTGATTCATTATCAAAACCCCCGGGTGGTGGTGGGTTGTCTGCCCACCGTGGGGGACAAGGTTCTGCTGTGCCGACGTGCGATTGAGCCCAGACTGGGCTGCTGGACCATACCCGCGGGTTTTATGGAAAACGGCGAAACCATGCTTGAGGGCGCACTCAGGGAAACCCGTGAAGAAGCCGCCGCCAAGGTTAAAAATGAACAGCTGTACCGGCTTTTTGATATTCCTCGGCTTAACCAGATTTACGTGTTTTATCTCGGTGAACTCGACGGCGACTACGGCGTTGGCCCGGAAAGTCTAGAGTCTGGCCTGTTTGCCGAAGAGGACATTCCCTGGGACGAGTTGGCCTTTCCAACGGTGACCGACGTACTCACAGAGTATTTCAGCGACCGTAGAACCGGCGCGTATCCTCTGCGCGTCAGTCAACCTGGCCCCAAATGGGCTGAAGACGTGGGTTTTAGTAAATCTCAATCGGCGAAGCTGAACTAGTCTTAACCGCCGCTCGTAACCTGATACGCCGCCGAAGAAATTGGCGCTTTGTCCGTCCTGGACTATCTTTAATGCATCCCGACACCGTTTTCCTAGAACATGTGGAGCATTTGCGATGGATGAATGCCGCTTTTTACTGGTTGATGCCTTTACCGACACCCCGTTTAACGGCGCCCAGATTGCCGTTTTCCCCGATGCGACAGCACTACAAGCTGCACAAATGCTAAGCCTCGCCAGAGAACTGAATTGTAGCGAAACCGTGTTCATTCGCCCCGCAGAGGATTGCTTGGGAGAACTGAAGGTGTATTCCCCGCGCGGGGAATGCGGCATTGGCAGCCATACAACCGTGGCGGCCGCTTCAGCTCTCGTTAAAGACGGGCACATCACCGTGAACAGCACTGCGCAATACCGCTTTAGGCAAGGAAAACAGTTACTCGATATTGACCTGAAAAATACGCCGGCCGGGGTGCAAACCCAGCTGAGTTGGTCGGTAAACGCCCAGGTTGATCGCTACGTGCCGCGCAGCGAAGAATTACAGCATATCCTTGAGCTCGGCGCGCAAGACCTCGAAACACTGAAGGCCC
>JBFEVY010000073.1:0-12174 GCA_041546665.1 Spongiibacteraceae bacterium
AGCCATGCAACCGTGGATGCGACATTGGCCCTTGTCCGCAAGTTCTTTTACTGGCTGGCGAGAGAGCCAGGCTATAAGTCAAGGATCAGCTACAACGACATTTCCTATTTCAGGAACAACCGTAAGTCCGCGCGCATTGCCCATACCGCCAATGAAAAGGATTTCCCCACTGTTGAGGCCGCATTCCACGCTTTCCAAGCAATGCCTGGCGCGACAGAGTTCGAGAAGCGGGACAAGGCCCTATTCGCGTTTTTCATGCTGACAGGAGCGCGTGTGGGTGCGGTCGCGTCATTGCGCCTCAAACATATCGACCTGTTCAACGGTCGCGTTTTTCAGGATGCAAGGGAGGTGAACACCAAAGCAGCCAAGACAATAGACACGACCTTCTTTCCGGTCGATCCGGCCTATCTGGAGTGTTTCACTGCATGGGTCGACTATCTGCGAACAGTCAAATTCTTCGGTCCAACGGATGCGTTGTTTCCCAAAGCAGAAATGGGGCTCGCCGAGGGTGGCGGGTTCGCCGTGCAGGGTTTGTCGCGCGAACCCTATGCCAATACAACTCCACTCAACAAGATCATCCGCAATGCGTTCGCCATGATGCAAATGCCGGAATACACGCCCCACAGTTTCCGCACGACGCTGGCAATGCTGGGCAATGAAAAATGCGACAACATGGAACAGCTCAAAGCGTGGTCGATGAATTTGGGTCATTAAAGCATTACGGTGACGGTTTCATCGGCAGCGTCGCCCACGTAGTGAGTAGGCCGAATAATGGTGTTGATAACCCCCAACTTCTCGTCGCCATTGAGATCGACGCAGAAAGCTTTTTCGTCGATATCGGGGGTGCTGATTTCGCTCAGGTCCTTGATTGCCGCTTCCAGTATCGACAGATTGGCGAGGTAGGTATCTCGGGAATCATTGGGTTCGCCGCCGCAGCTGGACTGTCGAAATTTCGCCGGCAGCCGAATCATCACGTCGTCTGTGGAACCATTGGTGGGCCAGAAGGTACTGGGAAGGGGTTTGTAGTTAAAGGCCACCCAGTGGCTGCCATCTTTGGCGAAACCTTGTTCGTCAAAGGCTTCGGCGCCCAATTGCAGGTTTTGAATTTCGGGAATCGGTCCCTGCCAGTCTGTTGTGGCTTTCAGCTTCGCGATCAACGGACTGTAATTGTCGGTATAGATATAGTCGATGACCTGTTGGTCGGAGATGTTCTCGATGCGTTCACTGCGGTCTTCAAACAGATTTTTCCAGTGGTTGGTGACGCCGATGTCCGAAAAAATATAAGAGGTTTGCTGTTCGCCGTCGCTCAGGGTGTTGGGGCGGCTTTTGTAGGGGTAGCTCTGGTGACAGGTCATACAGGGGTTGTGCTTGGTCTCGTGCTTGGTATAGCACTGGGGGGGGATGACCGCCTCAGGGTTGTACATTGTTGCGGGTTCGGCCAGGCGCAGTGCGCCGGGTTCTGCTAACGCTGCTGATGTGGGGAATTGCAGCGCATCCAGCAGATCCTGCTCTGGGTGAGGTTCAGGACTTGCCGGTGTTTCTTCGCCGGGGGTGTTGTCGCCGATATCGGTCAGTTCGTCGTGGGCTTTGTTGTCGCCACCACAGCCGACCAGAATGAGAGAGAGACAAAAAAGAGCGGGATATTTCATGGTTTTTTCCGAGCATAAAAAAGGGGGCGGAAAGATCCGCCCCCTTTGAAACCTGATTATTCAGGTTAATGATTTACAGAGCAGGATCTTCAAACAGCCAGATCACGTTGTTCTCGTGGTTGCCGGTATCTTCGCCAATCAAGACGCGGCCATCGCTAAGTACGGCCAGATTATCCGGGTTAGAGATGTTATTTATGTTACAGCGGTTGGTGCTGCGGCTACCGTCATAAGGGCCACCGACAACTGCAGGAGTCATCGTGTTGATGTCCACCAGGCCATTTTTCTCAACCAGCTTCATGCGGTATACCACGCCACACTTGCCGTCGGTACCATCCAGTTGGATGTCGCCTTCGCCGTCAGACATGGTCGCGTCAAATGAAGACATTGCCAGGTACATATAAGCCTGGGCGCCGTCGGCAGCACCGTTGTTCCACCAGTTGTCAGACAGCTCGCGGTTGATCACAACGCCTTCCATTTTGCGGAATTCCGCGGTGGCGCCCATGGCGGCGGCCACTTTGCGGCTCTCGAGGAAGCCTACACGCTCATCGGCGTAAGGGTTGGCGGCAACGCTGCCAGAGCTGTCCAGATCCGTGTTGGATTTGTATTCCGCGTAGGCGTCGATCTGCTCCTGAGTGATGTATTTCGCGTCGGCGAAGGTGCCGTCGAAGCTGGCGATAGCGGCTTCGATAGCGGCTTCGTTGCCAGAGGCGATTTCAATCCACTCAACAGCAAACGCGGCTTCAGCAGGGTCCATCACGCCAGCGGCCTGGGTAGCCTTGGCCGCGTAGAGCTTGCCTGAGCTCAAATCGCCAGCAGTAGTAGCGACGAACTTGAACAGTACGGTACCGGTGCCGTCATCGCTAAGGAATACGGTGCGCTGGTCAGACATAACCACAGAGTTTTCGTGGGAGAAACGGCCCAGCAGCTCGCGCTTTTGAATCTCGACATCACCCAAATCTGCAGATGTTGCAGTGTCGTTAACACCGATTTCTACGATGTAACCGTAGTCATAGGGGTTGCCCCAGTTGCCTGAGCCGTCGGTTGGATAACCTTTGTACTCGGCGATAGCTTGCGGGTTGCTGGTTGCGGTGTACCAGTCAGCAGTGTTGTCAAAGTACAGTTCTTCGGAGGTGAGCGGTGTACCCCAGGGGCTCACTGTGCCGAAACAGTTTACCCAGGTGCCGTCGACACTGGAGAAATCCAGCATGCCTTCCAGAGTAGGCGAATAGTTGCTGCTCAGGTGGATACGGCTCATGCCGCCGGGACGGTCTTCCCAGTTGGTGTACAGGTAGAAGCCTGTGCTGCCGTCGCTGATGGCGCCGTTGAAATCGGGGTCATTGGAGTTTTTGATCAGGGTGCTGCCGTCGGCGGCGAGAATGTCACCCATATTGTTGCCGTCGGCGAGGCTGTCACCATTTTGTGCCAGGACGATGTAGCTACCTACAGCAGTCTGTACGGTTTCGATTTCGGCCTGAGTAATAGGGAAGTCCAGCGCTGCGATATCGCCCATATTGTTGACGTCGACATTGATATAGCCGACTGAACCTGCGCTAAATACTTTGCCAGCAGCGTCAGTAGTGGTGTTAGAACCGCTGGGGTGCTGCACATTGGTGAACAGCATGCCGTCGCTGTTAACAAAAATGCCGGTAAACTCCGCGCCCAGAGGAGCAGTCGCGAAACGCTTCAATGCGCTGCTGGCGCCGGGTGCGCCGGTGCGGCCGTCAGAACCATCAGCACCATCAGCTCCATCTACGCCAGCAGCGCCATCAATGCCGTTTGCGCCAGGAGCGCCGTCAGCACCGTCTTGGCCGTTCTTGCCATCGTCGCCGTCACAGGCAGTGAGTGCTCCCGCCAGAATTGCGGCGATAGACACAGCTAACAATTTCTTGTTCATAGGTATTCCCCAGACTCTCTTTGGTGGATTCAGAAAACATCCGGGGCAGTGTAGGGAGGCTGTGTTACAGCTTTGGGGAAGTAGTATGTCGATCCGGTTACGGTTTTGTTGCGGCTGCGAGGTTTTGTTGCAATTAGAATTCTATCCTCAGACCAGTGGTGAATTGGTGGCGCCTAAAATTTTTCTCGCCGTAGTCCCGGTTAATATTTGCGAAACCGTTAATACCGCGTGGCCAGATAAAGGCGATACCCACGCCGAGTCGTTGCAGGCGGTTGTCGGTACTGCCACCGCGCAGTTGCAGTGGCGTCTGGTTGTTGTCGTCCAGAAGAGTGACGTTAATTGCGGAAATTGTCGCTCGGGATTTTTGCTGATACTCGGCGAACCCCTGTGGGATCATGACCAGTGAGTCAAGATTAATGACGTGAGAAAAGCGCATGCCCAGGACGGTTAACAACTGGTCGCTGCAGACATCGTTTACCTTCAGTGCGAAACCATTGCCGCCGCGCTCGCGATAGCCGTCGATCTCTGTGCGTTGAAAATCCAGCCTGGCGTAGGCAGTGACGCTGTTAGCATTCCAGTGCTGATCGATTCCCGCTCCTAAGCCTGCGGCAAACTGCTGTCCTGAGCTGCTACTTCGAGTGGTTACCGGTAAGTCGGCACTAAGGTTAGCACTTTGAAAAATTGCTTTACGGCTATAGTCGAAATCGCTACGGGTGTAAAGCAGCAAGGCATCAACATACAGAGCGTCGTTGAAATAGTGACCGCCAAGCAAACCAACACTTCGGGAGCGGGCATCACTGCCGCCAGAAGTATTAGGGTTGTAAACGGGGAAGTTGCCTGAGGGCCGATATTTGTCAAAACGGGTATCGCTTTTCCCCTGGGTGACGACAACACCGCCAAAGGTCTGCGGGTTGTAGCGGTAATCCAGGCTGATTCTCAAACTATCCATATTGGTTTGGTAGCCGTATTCGACCGAGGTCTGATTGTGGATCAGGCGGGTGTCTTCAGAATACAGCGCGAGGCTAAATTTGCCGAAGGTGGCCGAATCAATAGCGTCGAGGGTATTCTGTTCTCGAATGGCTCTCACGTTGGCCACTGTTTCTTGCAAGGTATTCGCAGCGCGGCTAAGCAATTGAATCGGCTTTAATGAGGATTCGCTGTCACTGGAGAGGTCGCCTCCAGCCGATTCAGCGCAGCGTTGCGCCAACTCACCACTTGCACTGCCGCAGGCTGTAAATAGGAAATTCTGAAATGTGGTGTCGGCGGCAAAGCTGTTGCTGGTGATCACACATAGACAGGCGAGAAGTAATTTCGGCGTAAGAGGGCGGCTATGGTTTCGGGTGGAGCTCAACAATGGGGAGCCAACAACAAACCTCTTTTTCACAGTGAGCCTCGATAGAAATCAATACCAGGGTATGCTGCAATAACACGTTACCCTGTTCTGTGTGTTAGCGCTCAGTCCGGCAATTCGCTGGACAGCACAGTTATAACCGTATCGAGATGGTGGAGTAACTCCTGTCCGGCGGAAGTCAGGTAGCCGCCGTCAGTCTGGCTGATCAAACCGCGGGCAAAAAGGCGCTGTGTGGCCTGGATAACCTCGGGTTCTGCATCGTGGTGAACTTTGATACCGGACAGCGCTGAGGTTGGATTGAACTGGGCGAGTACCCGCATTTCCTGAAATACCTCACTGGCGATTGGCATAGGGCATTATTCCTTATTGTTGAGGAGGGCCCGCCATGGCGAAACGAAAACCGTACGGGCATCTGCAATGTAGTCTGTGTGGTGGCGTTTGACCAGTGCTTTAGCGGTGATTGCGATATATTCCTGGCTGGATACCCTGTAAAGAGTGTGCTTAGCTGTGGCGTGGCGAGTTTATAAAAGGTTAAAAGCGTGTTTAAGGAATATGGTCACTATGATGCTTTGGGGCTGGCGGGGTTGGTTCGCCGCGGAGAGGTGTCAGCGACGGAGCTATTGGCAGCGGCGCTGTCCAGATGTGATGAAATTAATCCTGAAATAAATGCGGTTATCCACCGCTTTGATGAGCGTGCACGACGAGCTGCAGAAGCGGGTTTGCCGGCCGGCCCGTTCTCCGGTGTGCCCTTTCTGATAAAAGATTTACTCGCCGCGTTTGCCGGCGAGCCACTGCGTATGGGCTCGAGGGGAATGGGCTTTGTTCCGCGATATGACAGCGAGCTGGTGCGCCGCCAGCGCGCGGCGGGGCTGAATACTTTCGGCAAGACAAATACCCCCGAATTCGGACTGATTATCACCACTGAGCCCAAGTTGTTTGGTCCCAGTCACAACCCCCACCGCCGCGGGTACAGTACCGGCGGGTCCTCCGGGGGCAGCGCAGCGGCAGTTGCGGCGGGGATTGTACCTATGGCCCACGGTGGTGACGGCGGCGGCTCAATACGGTTTCCCGCCAGTTGGTGCGGTGTGTTTGGACTGAAACCCTCCCGGGGGCGCAATCCCATGGGGCCGGATTTGGCAGAGGATTGGCAGGGCGCGGTGGCGGAACACGTTATTACACGCTCGGTGCGCGATAGTGCGGCGATGCTGGATTGCACTGCGGGCCCTGAAATCGGCGCGCCTTATCGTATTGAATCGGTCGAGGACAGTTTCTTGTCTGCGGTAGAGCGCGACCCCCAGTCCCTGCGTATTGCCCTGTGTCGGCAGCCTTTGATTCACTGTGAGCGGGATGCGGAAGTTATGGCTGCGCTGGATCAGACCGCCATCCGGCTCGCCGGCTTGGGGCATCGTGTTGAGGAAGCCGAGCTGGAAATCGACCACACAGGGTTATGGTACGATTTTCTGGTGGTTGTGGCTGCCGAGGTGGAGGCTTTGCTCAGGCGCAGTCAGCGGGATTGCCAACCCTTTAATGCTTCTCGTTGTGAGCCGGCGACCAAAAACCTGGCCATGCTGGGGCGCTCGCTGAGTGCGGCGGATTTGGTGATGGCAAAGCAGGGCTGGCACGAGGTGCAGCTTGCGACCGGCAGGTTACTGGATCGCTTTGATGTGATTCTGTGCCCGACTACGCCAACGCCGCCGGTGCCTCACGGTGTGCTGCCTGCCAGTGTGTGGGAGGAGCTGCAGATGCTGGCCAGCCACCGGGTCAATATCGGGCGTTTGTTGATGAAATCAGGGTTGGTTGAAAAAATGGCGGGCCCGGTTCTGGGGAAAATGGCCTATACCGTACTTGGCAATATTACCGGCCTGCCCTGTATGTCGGTGCCTTTGCATCTGTCGGCGGCGGGTCTGCCCTTCGGTATGCAGTTTATCGGCAATATGTGCCAGGAACAGACCCTGTTTAGCCTGGCGGGACAGCTGGAGCGCGAACTGGGCTTTAGCCCGCTGCCGGATTATTCCGGGTGCTCATCCTGATCGGTACTGACCTCCGCTTTTGCGTTGTCGGCAGGCTGCGCTGTGGCGGGTTTTGCTGCTGCCGTTTCACTCAATGATGTGTCAGGGTTGGCGGTTGCCGTGGCCACTTCACCGGCAGCCAGTGCCGGGGCAGGTGATTCTGTTGCGGCCGGTTTGCTCGCTTCGAGAATGCCAATATGAAAAGCGGCAAAGCCGGGCATAACCATCTGGTTGAGGGCCATCCCAATGACCTGGCCATTCACAGTGCTATGAATTTTTGAGCTGAGATTGGTAATGGGGTCGGTAACCGTGCCAAGAGTATCTCCGGGTTTGACTTTCTGGCCCAGCTTGACCTGACTGAGAAATACCCCGGTCTGGTTGCTGCGCAGCCACACAGACTTAAAAATTACGGTTTGTTTGCCGTTACTGCCGGGTTCCTCGTCAATCATTTTCAGATGGTGCATTACTGCCCGGACGCCGCGTACGCTGTGTTCCACCTCCCGCAATTGCAAGCGTAGCGGCTCGCCTGCCTCCAGAGTGGTGCTCGGTATGCCGGCTTCCACTGCCGCGCGGCGCAGGGTGCCGGGGGCGCCCGCACCGTGTAATACCATGATGTCGTCAAACATCTTGCTAAATTCCTCCACCGCGGGCTTGCTTAGGTCGCCGCGCAATTGAGTCAGGTTTGTTCGGTGAAAGGAGCCAGTATGGATGTCTATAAGCCGGTCACAACGGCTGATAACGTCATTAAAGAAACTGAAGGCAATCCGACTGGCTGCGCTGCCCTTTGGGTCACCCGGAAAATAGCGATTTAAATCCCGGCGGTCGGGAAGGTAGCGGGAGGCTCGAATAAAACCGTGCATATTCACCACGGGAACACCGATGACGGTACCACGCAGAGCTTCCTTGTCGAGGTTGAACATAATTCGTCGAATGGTTTCTACCCCGTTGACTTCGTCGCCATGCACGGCAGCGGTCAGGCAGAGAGTGGGGCCCGGATAACGCCCGGCAGCGATTAGCACCGGCGTTGGGGTGGCCAGCCCTGCAACCGCTTGGCCGGCCGTCCAGTAAAGACGCTGGAATTCCCCTCGCTGGATTTCGTGGCCTAGCAGGCTGACCGCGATATCTGATGGGGCGGTACTGGCTTCTTCGGTGTCTGCTTGCGCTTCTGACGGCGCATCACCCATTACCTCAGATGGGGGGCTTTCAGCACGCTCCGAGTTTGGTAATGCCTGGGCCTCAGGGGCCTCAATGATGGATTTGGGGCGTTGCTCATCGGCGAAAACGGGTGGACAGCTACACAGTGCCAGGATCAGATACGCAATGACGCGGCGAAGTAGTGAATGTGGCATAGTCTGTGGTCGCTCCCCCCTGAGCGGCAAATTGGTATGTTATCTGGTTGACTGAGTGGTGATCTCCTGTCTCTGACCGCCAGATACAATAAATGTTGCGTGTATCTTAGCTTACCCTGCACAAGGAGTGCAGCGACAGACTATAATGGCGCAATAATTGCCGCTACGAAGTTCTGACAAAGCGGCCAATGGTGAGGAGTTGAGTTATGTCCAAGGACCGTTTGGTCATTTTTGATACCACCCTGCGAGACGGAGAGCAAAGTCCGGGCGCGTCGATGACACGGGACGAGAAAGTCCGGATAGCGAAAATGCTCGAAAAAATGGGTGTTGACGTGATTGAGGCCGGTTTTGCTATCGCCAGCGTCGGCGATTTTGAGGCGGTCAAGGCGGTGGCTGAAGTGGTGCGTGAGAGCACTGTCTGTAGCCTGGCTCGGGCTGGCGTGGCGGATATTGATCGCGCTGCAGAAGCATTGGCGCCGGCGGAGCGTTCCCGAATTCACACGTTTATTGCGACCTCGCCGATACATATGCAGTACAAGCTGCGGATGGAGCCCGATGCCGTGGTGACCAGAGCGGTGGAAGCGGTCAAGCACGCCCGCAACCTGGTCAGCGATGTCGAATTTTCCTGTGAGGATGCGTCGCGTTCTGAGTTCGATTTTCTGTGCCGGATCATCGAGCAGGTCATTGATGCAGGTGCGCGAACCATTAATTTGCCCGATACCGTGGGCTACGGTGAACCCGGTGAGTACGGTGCGATGATTGGCCGGCTGATTCAGGCGATTCCCAATGCGGACAAGGCCATTTTCTCGGTCCATTGCCACAATGATCTCGGCCTGGCAGTTGCCAACTCACTGTCGGCGGTGATGAGCGGTGCCAGACAGGTGGAGTGTACGATCAATGGCCTGGGCGAACGCGCGGGGAATGCTTCACTGGAAGAAATTGTGATGGCGGTACGGACCCGTCACGATGTTTTCCCCGTTGAGGTCAACGTGGATACTACCCAGATTGTTCCCACCTCCAGACTGGTATCGTCGATTACCGGCTTCCCTGTTCAGCCAAACAAAGCCATTGTGGGCGCCAATGCCTTTGCCCATGAGTCCGGTATTCATCAGGATGGTGTGCTCAAACACCGCGAAACCTATGAAATTATGCGGGCACAAGATGTTGGTTGGAATAACAACAAGCTGGTACTGGGTAAGCACTCCGGTAGAGCCGCGTTCAAGGCGAGACTGGAAGAGCTGGATATCGACGTAGGCAGCTCCGCAGCAATGGAATTGGCGTTTTCCCGCTTTAAGGAGTTGGCCGATAAGAAACACGAAATCTTCGACGAAGATCTGCAGGCCTTGATGAGTGATGTGCAGCCGGCGGACCGCCCCCAGCCCTATCAGTTGGTGACCATGGAGGCGGTGTCACGCAGCGGCGCCAAGCCCTGGGCGGATATTCGCCTGCGGATTAACGGCACTGAACAACAGGTGATCGCAGAGGGTGATGGTCCGGTTGATGCCGCGTTCAAAGCCGTTGAATCGGTGGTGGAAAGCGGTGCCGAATTGTTGCTGTACTCGGTGAATGCAATCACTACCGGCACGGATTCCCAGGGGGAAGTTCAGGTGCGCCTCGAAAAGGATGGGCAGATCGTTAACGGTAACGGCGCGGACACCGACATTATCGTCGCCTCGGTCAAGGCCTATCTGGACGCCTTGAATCTGTTGGAAGCCGGTATTACCAGAGCACACCCTCAGCGCGAGGGCGTATAGGTCGTGGATCTGCAGCGGGAGTACCTGAAGGCACTGGGGGCAAGCTATTTTGTCCCCCGCTTTGTGTTGCCAGGTGCTGCACCCTCGTCGCAGGCACCTTTACCCGTCGCAGAGGCACGGGTAGATGTTGCGCCCATTGACGAGGCCCAGCTGACAGCGGAGAGTCCGGCTGCGGTTACTGCGCCCCTTGAAGAACGAGAGGCTCCCCCCGCTTTATCCGCCGAGCATCGGCCAGCAATGCCTGTACTTGAGGATTCTGCGGCGGCCAAATCCCGCGAGGAACGCCGGGAGGCTCAGGCCTCGACAGAGTCCCCTGATGTATCCTTTCAAGCGGCTTTGGTCGATACCGGTATTGGCCTGTTAATGGTGGCCCCGTCCCCCAGCGAAGGGCTTGATGCCGGCGCCAAACGGTTGATGGCGAATATAGCCAGGGCGCTTGCCGTTCATCAGGGAACAGCAAATCACCTTGCCTTTGCGGCGGCAGATTTTGCCTGGCCAATGGCCAAGGTGCCCGGTTTGAAAATGGATGCTGCCGCTGCCCGCGATGCATTTTCCGCCAGTTTGCGTTCCAGGTCAGATAAGCATGGCCTGCGCTGTATTCTGCTTTTTGGCGCGGAGTTGGCTCCTTACGTCGACGCCGACTTGCTGGGGGCTGGCGCGCGCTTTCTTAACACTGCCTCGGTCACCGAATTGATGCAGGATGCCACCGCCAAGGCGGTGTTGTGGCAAGCGCTGCGCAGTCTTCCTCCGTTGTCAGATGTTACCCCATGACGACCAGCGGGGGGCTTGAGAGCCGTCATATTCGCCAGTTGGACAAAGATGACCACCCGGCCTGTGTCGCGTTGTCCAAGCGCTCCGATCCCCACAGTTGGTCCTCCGCTATTTGGCTGCGTAGTCTTCAAAATGATCATTGTCTGGCAATCTGTGATGGCGAAGAGATACTCGGTATCGCGGCCTTTGGTTTGGTGTTGGATGAAGTCAGCCTGCTGAATATTGTGGTTGATCGGGAGCGACGAGGGCAGCGCATTGGAGCCACATTGCTGGAGGCCGGTTTGGAATGGATGCAGCAGTTTGGCGGTGAGCACTGTATTTTGGAGGTGCGCAAGTCAAATGTGCCGGCTATCCGGCTTTATGCCCAGCTCGGTTTTCGCGAAGATGGTGTTCGCAAGAATTACTATCCTCTCGGTGATGGCCGGGAGGATGCCATATTGATGTCGGCGGATTTGCCGCTCGGTGGCGGGTGATCGCACCTTCCACTTATACCTAGGGATGATGTTGTGCAGGAAATTGAAACAGATTGGTGGTTTATCGGTTTGCCGGAACAATGGCAGACTGAGCAGGACGAAGACAGCATTCTAATCTTTGATGAAGATGAGCTGGGTTGTATCAGTTTGTCTACGCTATTGCCTGAAGGTAAATCGGCGGCCAATGAAAAGGCACTGCGAGCGTTGCTTTCGGAGTTGGACTACAAGCCGGAGAACGGTACGGCCTGTACCATTGGTGAGGGTTGGCAGGGCTGGGAGTTTGAAGGTGAAGACGAGGGAGACTACATACGGGAGTGGTTTCTCTATGGTAAAAACCACCTGCTGCTGATCAGCTACGCCTGCGCGATCGAAGACAGCTATATGGACCGCGCAGCGGTAGATGAGATCTTATCCACGCTGCGTCCTGCGTCCTGATATTCTGCTTGCAACCTCGGCGTCCTGGTCTGGCGCCGACGCGCACTTTTCATTGAGGTCACTGAGTTACATAATCTAACAGTTGTGATATTCTGCGAATGAGACCTTTACGATGCTGTCTCATACTAATAATATTAAAGTTTATACTTACAACATCGGGAGTTTAACGACGTGGTAAGAAGTATTGCGGTTGTTTTTTTAAGTTGCTGTCTTTCCACTCTGGGCTTTGCTACTGAAAGCAAAGCGCCGTTGCGGCTGGCTTCGGTGAGCGCCGTGGCAATGGATGCGAAAAGCGGCGAATTTCTGGTAGAAAAACATGCTTCTCTGCAGGTGCCTATCGCTTCGTTGACCAAGTTAATGACCGCGATGGTTGTTCTGGATGGCCAACAGTCTCTGAAGGAGAAGATTCGTTTCAGCGAGGCAGATCGCGATGCGATCAACCATTATTTTTCCCGTATTCGCCCGGAGTCTGAGTTACCCCGTGGAGAG